>CACZRQ010000141.1 GCA_902783615.1 uncultured Bacteroidales bacterium
ACTTCAAGGGTGTTGCTGGAGTGCCTGGCTACCGTAGCATCAATGTGGATAAGGCGGGTTGGCGTTATGGATTTGTGGCACAGACAGAAGATGGAGACCGCGTATATGGGGATATGTATAGTGACGAGGAAGGCATGGCAGAAATGGTGTTGCCAATCAACACGAAACGTGCTTGGTTCGTTGTGCTTGGTGCTCCAATTGAGCACTGGCATCACCCATGGGATGATGATCCTTCCAACGATGAACAGTGGCCCTATCAGGTGACATTTGAGAATTGTGCTGCAGCAGGCACCACACGCACTTATGGAGAATATCCTGACGATTACGCTCGTAAGGACACCACAGTGGTGATTGAAGCCAACCTTGCGGCGGCAAATGATTATTCCAGCGTCAATGTTCAGTACGACATGGATGCTATCAGTCAGGCATTGGGTATTAGTACGGCACAGATGAAAGCCATCAAGCGTAACTCGTCTGGTTCAAATGGTTCTGTTGTTTTTGCTGGAATCAGCGGAAATGGTAACGTGAATTACAACACAACGACCACCACTTCTTCCAATACCTGCTACGGACATTGGTTCTCCAAAGAGGGTAATGTAGTAGGTTATGACAACTCTGCTGCCATTTATGCTGAGATGTATCCTGAAAGCTACGTCTGCAAGGTGGGACAGTATCCTGGTCGTTTGACAAAAGGAAAGACCTATATCATTCGTCAATCCGTTATCTACATCCACACCGATGGGCATCAGTATCGGGCGACGATGGAAGTGCATTTGAATGTGAAATAAAGAATCAATTCTTACTAATTGATAAGTGAGTCTTTTTATTAACTAAAAAACATTATGATTATGAAAAAGTTTCTTTTTGTGATCGCAGTTGCTACATCAAGTGTTGTGGCACAGGCTCAGACAGCCATTGAGACGAGTAAGTTTTTCGACAACTGGTATTTCGGCCTTGGTGGTGGCGTGACGGCTCCATTGAGCTGTGACCCAATGTTCCCTTTGAATGGAACTGGTAACATCACCCTCGGCAAGAAGTTCTCACCCATCTTTGCCGTTGAAGCTGATGGAATTGCTTTCTTTGGCTCTCACATGGCCAATGGTGAGCGTGCGGGTCTTAGTGCCAATGGTCACTACAACGCCTTTCGTGCCATCTCTGTAGGCGTGAATGGTGTGACGAACCTGTCTAACCTCTTTGGTGGCTACAAGGGTACTCCACGTGCTGTTGAATTGTCATTGGTGACAGGTGCAAGCTGGATTCACGGATTCACTCCTCACGTATCTGACAAACAATCCAATTCCTTAGGCGCAAAGACTGGTTTCGCTGTTGACTTCAATCTGGGCAGTACGAAGGCAAGCACAATCCGTGTGGAACCTTACGTGTTGTGGAACCTGAGCAAACCAGGCAACAGCTACGGCAATCTGGCATTCAATCGTGATGGTGCACAGCTGGGTCTTAGCTTGAAATACATTTTCAATTTCAAGACTTCTAATGGAACTCATCACTTCAAAACCTATGACGTGGGTGCTATGCTGGCAGAAATTTCACGCCTGAATGCGGAACTTGCCAAGAAGCCAACGGAAATCGTGAGAGAAGTGCCTGTTGAGAAGATTGTTGAGAAGCCTGTTGAGAAGATTGTGGAGAAGACCATTGTGAAGGAAACTCAGTTGGCTCCAGTGGTGATCTTCCAGCTCGGAAAGAGTGTCATTGATGCTTCCCAGAAGCCATCTGTGGCCATGATTGCCAAGTATATGCAGAACCATCCAACCAGCAAGGTGCTCATCAATGGTTATGCTTCTCCAGAGGGTAATGCAGAACTCAACCAGAAGCTTTCTGATGCGCGTGCTAAGGCAGTTTATGATATGCTTGTCAATGTTTACAAGATTTCTCCAGACCGCCTCACTCACAAGGGTCTTGGTGTGACAGACGAACTCTTCGACGAGAACGACTGGAACCGTGTGGCTGTGTTCATCGAGCAGAGCAAATAAACCATTATACATATATATAATAAGGGGGCGTGCCAAATGGTATGTCCCCTTTTATGATGATATCCATGATCTTGTGGCCATTCCGGATTAGGTTACACATTATTATTATAATATATGTGTCACGATGCCATTTGTTTTAACTTTTTTAACATTTGAGGATTAAACTATCATTTTATGGGGTAGTCATATAAAGCGTGAATCACAAGTTGGTTACACGAATACTAAACAATCATAACAATAAAAACAAACCTAAAACAATAATCGTATGAAAAAGTTTCTCATCACAGCGCTTGCATTAGTGCTTGTAACGGTAGCTGCAACAGCGCAGAACAATCGTAATCGTCAGCGTTCGAATCCTGCTGAGATGTACACCACTATGGCTGAAAATCTCGCAAAGCAGCTGAAATTGAAGAAAGAGAAGGCTGAGACTTTCAAGCTTCTCTATGTAGATTATCAGAATGCACGTCGCGCAGCACAGGGTGCCGCAGGTGATTTCACTGCAGAATTGCCAGATGTGAAGAAAATGACAGACGAAGAGGCTAACCAGCTCATCGCCGAGCAGTTCGAGAGCCAGGCTAAGCAATTGGCAGTTGACAAGGAGTTCCTGCCTAAGTTCCTCGAGATTCTCACCCCAGTAGAAGCAGCACAAGTGTTCGTCACTCGTCTGAGCATGGGTACCATGATGGGTGGAAACATGGGTAACATGATGCGTGGCATGGGCGGCGGCCGTATGGGCGGTGGCGGCTTTGGCGGCGGCGGCTTCGGCGGCGGTGGCTTTGGTGGCGGCGGCTTCGGCGGCTTCTAAACAAAAAACGCTTTTAGTTCTTAAGTGCGTGAGTTCTTAGGCAAATGCCCGGGACTCACGTGCTCAAGAATCGTCATATAGGTATTAAGAAAAGAACATAACATGGATCATAATGGAAAAGATTAGTGTAAATCAGTGAGTGTCAATATATGATAGGTATTGACTGTGAAGATAAAAAAAGGAGAACAAAATCGACCAAAAAGACAAAAAGAAGCCTCAAAAAATAAAAAATGATGTGTTTTTGAGTACTTTTTGCCCCTTTCAGTTGAAAATTCTTCTAGAGACGTAGTGATATGTGAATCTTATTTTTTAACTTTGCAATCTACATAAGTACCTATTATTATATATTAACTAACTCTGTTTTTTAGTTGGGAGTCTGGGATGTGAATCCAGGGCTTC
>CACZRQ010000142.1 GCA_902783615.1 uncultured Bacteroidales bacterium
GGTCACCGAAAAGGTGGAAGTGGATATTAATACCTTTGAATTAGAGAAACATATAGGAGATAAGTTGGCGGAGCAGTTGCGCAACGACTTGGAACTGATTGCTGGCGTTTATCCCGATTTCGATAGGGAGGAATACCTTGCCGGCAAACTGGCACCAGTGTTCTTCGGCTCTGCCTTAAACAACTTTGGCGTGCAGGAGTTGCTCGATTGTTTCGTGGAGATTGCTCCCTGTCCGCGTCCTGTGAAGGCAACAGAACGTGAAGTGAATCCTGAAGAGACTAAGTTTACTGGCTTTGTATTTAAGATTACTGCCAACATCGATCCTAACCACCGTTCGTGTATCGCCTTCTGCAAAGTTTGCTCGGGCAGGTTTGAAAGGAATACTCCTTATTATCATGTGCGTCACGATAAAACCATGCGATTCACCTCACCTGTGCAGTTCATGGCACAACGCAAAAGCACAGTGGATGAGGCTTGGGCAGGCGATATCATAGGCCTTCCGGATAATGGTATCTTTAAGATTGGCGATACCTTGACTGAGGGTGAGCACTTGCATTTCCGTGGGTTGCCCAGCTTCTCGCCTGAAATGTTCAAGTATATCGAGAATGCCGACCCCATGAAGCAGAAGCAGCTGGCGAAAGGTATCGATCAACTGATGGACGAGGGTGTGGCTCAGCTGTTCGTGAATCAATTCAACGGACGCAAGATTATTGGTACGGTTGGCCAACTGCAGTTCGAGGTCATTCAATATCGTTTACTGAACGAGTATAACGCCAGTTGTCGATGGGAACCAGTACACCTCTACAAGGCTTGCTGGATTGAGAGTGATGATGAGGCTGAACTGCAGGACTTTATGAAACGTAAGTATCAGTATATGGCGAAAGATCGTGAAGGGCGTGATGTCTATTTGGCTGATAGCTCATACGTCTTGAGTATGGCTCAGCAGGACTTCAAACACATCCGCTTCCACTTCACTTCTGAATTTTAACTGTAAAAACTAACACACAGCTGGTTCAACCACTTCCATCGGAAGTGGAACCAGCGGCGTGTGCTGATTTGCTCACCCCCAAACCTCAGCACGAAATCGCGATAACCATGCTTGCGGAATGGCGTGCCCACATCCAAAAATTCCAAATATCTGTAACCCCGCTGCTGTGCATCAGTCAGAGCTGTCCAGATGGCTATCACAGTGGGCGACTGTAAGATATGTGTTTTATTCATGCCACCCGAGAACCACACGAAAGCAGTGTCGCCACTATAGATGCACACACAACCTCCAATGATTTTTTCATGCAGCTTCGTCACAAAAATCTTACTCAATCTGCCCTCTACCAAATAATCCTTCATCAGCGAGAAAAACTTATCGTTGGGGAAATGTTTCCGTATCTTATAAGAATAGTTGCGTTTCAGCATTTCGGTAAATTCTGTAATCTCGGCTTTCGTGTGAATCGACATGGTTTCGGCACCATTCTTCAAAGCCCTGCGTATTTGCCTCCTGCGTGAAGGACTGAAAGTCTGCTCTATCTTGCCCTCCACTGACAAACTATTCCGTACCCTCATCCAGTTAACGGGGAAATAGTTGTTTTGCTTGAATATGGCAAAACCTGTCAAGGCCTGAGGTAGGTTTCTCACCTCCACCACAAAGCAATCCATGCGGTTGGCATAGCTGGTTAACTCTGACATCAGCAGCTTGAACACCTCCTCGCGCTGGTGGTCGGCACAGAAAAACTCGCCTGGACCATACGAAACACATCGCCTGATGGCATAGAAAGGCAGGAAGCGCACAATGCGCTGCACCACTGCCAAGAGCTTGCCCAACACCTCGTCGCCATCACTCACCACCAGCAAAACAGGATAGCATCCTGGAGTCTCTTCATAGAGATGGAACAGGGTGGTGGAGTGGAAGGTATCATTGCCTGGCAGCATCGGAAGCACACTTCCTCGGTAATATGAAGTCAGTTTTATTGGCATTTATCGGCAAATATACAAATAATAATTGTATCTTTGCTGAAAATTTCTGAATATGGGTGTAATTAACTATGATTTGCGGAAAATCAAGGCACTGCTGTTCGATATCGACGGAGTTTTAAGTGCAAATGTGGTGTCGATTGATGCTGAGGGTGTGCCAATGCGAACAGTGAATATCAAAGATGGCTATGCCATGCATCGTGCCGCACAATTAGGAGTAAATATGGGCATTATCACAGGTGGCACTGCCGAACCTGTTCGTCATCGCTATGTTAAGTTGGGTCTCAAGCCTGAGAATATCGTGCTGGGCGCTGCTCGCAAGATAGTTTGCTACGAGGAGTTTAAACAGCGCTATGGTCTGCAGGACGAAGAGATGCTGTTTGTGGGCGATGACATTCCTGATATTGAGATCATGCAGGTGTGTGGCCTGCCTTGTTGTCCCAACGATGCGGCTCCAGAGGTGAAAGAGGTTGCCAAATACATCTCTCCTTGTAATGGGGGCTATGGCGTTGGCCGCGATATCGTGGAGCAATACCTGAAGGCCAATGGCCTCTGGATGCATAATGCTGATGCTTTTGGATGGTAACTGTTGACGAAATGGATTATCCTTATCATATTTTTTTGGCGAGCAATTCTCCTCGTCGAAGAGAACTGCTCTCAGGCTTGGACATCGACTACGAAGTGCGCACCTTGCCTGATATCGACGAATCCTACCCAGCCAATCTGCAGGGTGGGGAGATACCCCTCTATATATCAAAGGAAAAGGCTGATGCCTACAAACCTTTGTTGCAGCCAAATGAACTGATCATCACAGCCGATACCATTGTGTGGCTCGATGGACAGGTTTTAGGCAAGCCACAGGATAGGGAAGATGCCATTTGTATGTTGCACCAACTTTCAGCCCACACCCATGAGGTGTTCACAGGTGTAACCCTCACCACTTGCGACAAACAGCACAGTTTTTTTGCTGAAACTAAAGTGACATTTTCACGTCTTACCGAAGAGGAAATCACCTATTATGTTGATCATTACAAGCCATTCGACAAAGCAGGCTCCTATGGTGTGCAGGAGTGGATTGGCTTCATTGGCGTAGAACGCATTGAGGGGAGCTACTTCAATGTCATGGGGTTGCCTGTGCAACGGCTCTATCGTGAATTAAAGCAATTCCAACATCAAATCTAATTCCGTTCTGTTAATGCCTTTGTCCTCCATGATTTGTATGTCATTGAGATACAAATCTCTGAATTCCTCGTTGAGCTTATTGGCTTCACGGTAACAGTTCAGTGCCCGCTTGAAATCACCCTTGCACCAAGCCACATGTCCGGCATTCAGCCAGTCGTTGGCATCGGGATCCATAGCCAGCAGCTTTTCGCAATACTTCTGCGCCTGATCCATTTTGTCCAAGATGAAACAACACCAGGCAATGCCTCGCCATGCCTTCACATTGTTATCCTCTGTCAAATCCAGCTTGTAGAAATACTGTAACGCGCGCTCATGCTGGTTATTCTCCATCAGACAGCGGCACAGTTTGTTGAGGTAAACATGATTCTCAGGATCCAGCTTTGTCAGCTCTTCATAACATGCCAACTCTTTATCATGATTCGCATAATGATAGCAAGTGGCCAGGTGCTTCAGCGTCCACTTGTTGCCAGGCTTGATGATCAATGCCTTTTCATAGTACTTTACAGCTTTGGCTTTGTTATAATATTTGTCAACCTCATAGCAATAGCCTATGCGTTGATACACATCGGCATCAGCACCATTTAGGTTTTCTAAGTCATGGTAGATAAATAGCGCCTCTTGAAAAGCCTCTGTCTTGAAAACAAGGTCGGCCATCACACGCAAGAAATCAGGCCTGTTCAGTAATGGCTCAAGCTGAGGATAGGTGTAGGGGCGAATAGGATGGTCGAAGATGTTGTAATCAATCTCCTTGGCAAATGCACTGAGCTTGAAAAAGCGGTAGAGGTCTTGAATGTAAAACCTGCGACTGGCCTCGGCCGACCTGCTACGCATGGCGAGCTTCTCGATGTTGGCTTCCTCCAACATCTCCTCCATCTGCTCGTGTTGCAACCCGCTGAATGCCATTTGTCTTTTCTCTGGTGGCATCTGCAGCATCACCATGATCATCGAATAGTTGTCGCTGTTGCAGAACATACCTGTCTGCAAGATTTTCATCTGCAACTTGTTCTGCCCTTCTTGATGGGCACCCAGGGCCTTGATTACTTCCGAGTGCATGGTGTAGAATGGCATGAACCAGTTGTGTAGCTCGTTGAAGAAAGTGAAGTTCTTTAGGCGAGAGAACGACACCATGTTGATGTCGCCACC
>CACZRQ010000143.1 GCA_902783615.1 uncultured Bacteroidales bacterium
AACAGCAACGCCAGCATGGAGAGTTTGCCTACATTCATCAATACCAGCGCATTAGCCGCAACCGTACCTATGGCACAATAGAGCAGTACGCGTTCAGCAGCAATCCTGCTCATCACCCAACTGCCAGCGAATCTAGCACACATAAAGAGCAGGAAAGCAAATGAGAGCCATCGGGAAGCCGCCATCTTATCGATTCCCTGCACTCCCTCAGCATAGTTGATAAACAGACTGTTAATGGATATCTCGGCAATCTCATAGAAAAGCAAGGCAAGGAAGCCAAATACAAAGAGCTTGTTGTGCAGCAGACTCCTGTATGAAACATCCACCATCTGTGTTTCCTCTTTAATCTCAGGCAGATCTATTCTTGAGAAGGTCAGTGTCAATGCAAATACAAATAAACCCATCAGCACATACGAAGTAGAGACAGAGGCAGAACCGGTGAAAAGAAGCAAGCCCCCTATCCACGGACCAAAGATACTACCCAATCCGTTGAAACCCTGTGCCAAATTCAACCTGCTGGCAGCCGTTTCCTTATCTCCCAAGCAAGTGACATACGGATTGGCAGCCGTTTCCAAGACCACCAAGCCGCAGGCAATGACGAACAAGGAGAAGAGAAAGAAATAGAACAACGACATCTTATCGTCCACATACAAGGTTGAGCCCAGTCCGAACGATATAGCACCTAAGCCAAAGAGAACGAGTCCAAAGAGCAAACTCTTGCGATAGCCATATTTCATCAACAGCCTGCCAGCTGGCAAGGCAAACAAAAAATACCCCAGAAAGAATGCCCCTTGCACCCAGGTAGATTGAGAAATAGACACCCCCATCTCCGTCTGGAAATGCTTGTTTAGCACGTCCATAATGGCTCGTGCAAAGCCCCAGAGGAAGAACAGGATGGTAACCAGGGCAAACGATGTTTTATGTTGACGATTGAACATTGTACCACCACTAAACTTTCGCAAGTGAATAAAGTGTTATATAACAGCCCCGTAAGGTGTTCAAGAACGATTTCAATTATTGGATGCTGAAAGCATCCCCTTATAATAGCCGCGGGTTCGAAGAACCTGCGGTTTACGTTGATACGTTTATTATTGCACTCTGAAAGAGTGCCCCACCTTCATGCAGGGCGACGCTTTCAGCGTCGATTATTTTATTACCCGAACTATCCGTAGGTACTCGCTACGCTCGAACCCACGGCTATTATTCGGTGACGCTTGCAGCGTCATAAATTGAATGCAAAATTTATCCTGTTTTTGAACAACCTACCCGATGGGGCTAATCACTTTCGAAACTATAATTATTTAAATAACAGCCTATAATCCCGCTCCGAGGCTGGCTTAGTCCACTCTTCCGGCACCAACTTCCACTGATTCAATGGTTTGGGATTCACATCAGGATGCTGTTCGATATACTCCATCAGGTAATAGCGCAAATCCTTATCCGTAGAAACAATCACCCGCTTAATCAGGTCGTCGTGCGGGATGCCGGCACCCTTGGTGAGATGCTCCCCACCTCCATTGCCTCGATACGAGTTAATCGCCACCTTGTAATGCTTGTCGAGTTCGAAAGGCTTCCCATCGGCCATACTTTGAATCTTCACCTTCTGCCCAACAGGCTTCGTGGCATCCACCGTATAGATGATGCCAGCGGCAGAGTCGAAGTTGAACATCGGATTCAGGAACTTATTGAAGCCATCGCCCGCATTCTCCTGATCTACGTTCATCAACAGCACATGGTCGTCCTTCGACTTCATCTCATTGATCCAAAGACCGTATGAATACTCCAGTGCACCCAAGATCTCCCGTCCCGTCAAGTCCATCGTATAGAGCATGTTCTCATACTTATACAGATTGAACATGTCGCTCACATACACATCACCTTCCTTGATTTCTGCGTTGTACGACAGCGGTGCAGCGAACGAGATGTCAGCTCCTGTCAACGCCAACTGCAACGAATGAATCAAGTCGATAAAGGCAGATGGGCCGAAGTAGGCTGGACGTGTAGTAATGGTTGAAGCAAAATGACCTATCTTCTTGGAAATAAACTTTGTAACATCGTTATATTGTTTGGAGAAATGCTGCATGAAAGCTTCGCTTACAGGCAGGTTATCTACCGACACCAAACCACCACTCACACTCTTGCTCTTCACCACCCCATGCTCTACCACACACCTGATAGATACA
>CACZRQ010000144.1 GCA_902783615.1 uncultured Bacteroidales bacterium
AGCCTTCTGCGTCGATTTCGTCGGTATTGTAGCCTTGGTCGCCATAGAAGTCCTCACCGAGGTCGTCGGTGCCTGTTCCCAGCTTCTTCTCCATCTCATCGAAGTCCATGGTCTGCTGGGGAGCTTCTCCGCGACTCTTGGTGCATACGGCATGGTCGAGGTTCTTACCCGTGATGACCTCCATGAGCTTGATGAAGAAACAGCGGTCGGTCATGTAGTCGAACACATAGATCAGCTTAGAGTAGGAGTCTTCGTCCATCAGCTTGCTGATGCGGGTTTTCTCCATGATGTAGCTGTCGGTCTCGGAGTCGGTGTCCATCTCTTCCAGTGTCACTTCGATTTCTTTGTTCCATTCATCGTCGCACACGAAGAAAGAGGCCAGCTCTCCTTCTTTATAGCCCACAGCTTCCTGTATGGCTTTGTGGAAATCCAGGAATGTAGCGTCTGGATCTATCTGTATTTCCCGCAGGAAATTGTCCACTTCGTCGGATATGATTGTAAATCTGTAAACCATATTATAATCCAGTTATAATTCCACGTTTAGAGGAACGGATGAAATCGACGATGTACTTGATCTCAGGGGTCATCGTCATGTCTTCCTCAATCTTTCGCAGGGCGTTGGTGACATTCAGGCCGCTCTGGTAGATGACACGATAGGCATTGTGGATCTGCTCGATGGTTTCGTTTGAGAAGCCACGACGGCGCAGTCCCACGATGTTGATGCCACAATAGATGGTGGGCTCGCGGCCAGCCATGATGTAAGGAGGAATGTCCTTTGAGAAGCGGCATCCACCCTGAATCATGACATATCCGCCCACGCGGCAGAACTGATGCACCAGCACCACAGCGCTGATGATGGCATTGTCTTCAATCTCGACCTCACCGGCCAGCTTGGTGGAGTTGCCGATGATGATGTTGCTGCCCAGCACGCAATCGTGCGCCACGTGCATGTTCTCCATCAGCAGGCAGTTGCTGCCCACCACGGTTTCGCCACGAGAGGCGGTGCCGCGACTGATGGTGACATTCTCGCGGATGCTATTGTTGTTGCCTACGATGGCAATGGACTCTTCGCCCTTGAACTTCAGGTCTTGGGGCAGCGTGCTGATGCTGCATCCGGGGAAGAAGGTGTTGCCATTGCCGATGCGTGCGCCATAATGGATGGACACATTGTTCATCAACACATTGTTGTCGCCCATCTCCACTCCCTTGTCGATGAAGCAGAAAGGACCAATCTTGTTGCCATCGCCCAGCTTGGCTGCTGGGTCAACGTATGCCAACGGACTGATTTGATTGCTCATATTCCTATTTCAGTTTTTATTGTTCTTGACTACTTGTGCCATCACCTCTGCCTCGCAGACCTCGTCTTCACCCACGAAGGCGTAGCCTCGCATGGTGGTGAGACCTCGATGCAGGGGTTGTATCACTTCGATCTTGAAAACCAGCGTGTCGCCCGGCACCACTTTCTTGCGGAACTTCACGTTGTTGATTTTCAATACGTAGGTTGAATAATTCTGCAATTCATCAACCTGGTTCAACACCAACAAGCCACCTGTCTGTGCCATTGCCTCAATCAAGAGCACGCCTGGCATGACTGGCTCCAACGGGAAATGTCCCTGGAAATAGGGCTCATTGCCTGTGATGTTCTTCACACCCACGATGTAGTCGGGACCAATCTCGATGATCTTATCCACCAGCAGCATGGGGTAGCGGTGAGGGATGAGATTGCGTATCTTGTTGACATCCATGATGGGAGCCGCATTCACATCGTATTTGGGAGCCTGCACGCTGTGTAGACGGATTTGGCGACGCATTTCGCGGGCAAACTTGTTGTTGACCATGTGCCCTGGGCGTGTGGCGATGATGCGGCCTTTGATGGGCTTGCCGATGAGGGCCATATCGCCAATCATATCGAGCAGCTTGTGGCGCGCGCACTCGTTAGGCCACACCAGCGGCTTGTGCATGATGTAGCCCAGCTGGGTGGCATCCATGTGGGGCACACCCATCACATCGGCCAGCTGGTCGTATTTCTCCTGCGACATCTGACGCTCGTAGATGACGATGGCATTGTCGAGGTCGCCACCCTTGATGAGCCCTAACTGCAGCAACGGCTCAATCTCGCGCACGAACACGAAGGTTCTGGCCTTGGCCACCTCGTCCTTGAATTCCGTCATATCCTCTAATGTGGCATATTGATTGGGCAGGATGGTGGAGTCGTAGGATATCAGTACGTTCAGGCTGAACTCGTCGTCGGGCAGCACGATGATGGATGAACCCGTCTTCTCGTTGCGGAACTCGATCTTCGACTTGATGACGAAGTAGTCCTTCACGGAATTCTGTTCCTGCGTGCCTACACGCTCGATGCCTTCGATGAAATATTCGGCGCTGCCATCCAGGATGGGGAACTCGGGGCCATCCACCTGAATGAGGCAGTTGTCGATGCCTGAGGCATAGAGGGCAGCCATCGCATGCTCTACGGTGCTCACTTTCACGCCGTTCTTGCACAGCACGGTGCCGCGTGTGGTTTCTGTCACGTTTTCGGCAACGGCATCGATAATCGGCTGTCCTTCCAGATCGGTGCGCTGGATCTTGTAGCCGAAGTTATCGGGTGCGGGATTGAAGGTTACCGTCAGCACCAAGCCTGTGTGTAACCCTTTGCCGCTCAGCGAGAAGCTCTCTTTCAGTGTCTTTTGTTTCAACATTTATTCGGTTTTGTCTTTTTTTAGTTCATTCAATTCTTTACGCAAGGCGTTCAGCTCGCGGTACATGTCGGGCAGTCGCCTCATGATGGCCTGCACCTTGAAGAAGCTCTTGTCCTCCATGGGCAAGGAACCCATCATGGTCTTGCCATCGGGGATGGAGCTGATGATGCCCGATTGCGGCCCTAAAGTGACGTGGTTGCCAATGCTGAGGTGGCCTGAGATGCCCACCTGTCCGGCAATGACGCACCATTCGCCCATCTTGGCTGAACCTGCCAGACCCGACTGGGCGGCGATGACGGTGTTGGCACCAATCTCGTCGTTGTGGGCAATCTGAATCAGGTTGTCGAGCTTCACACCCTTGTGTACGATGGTGGAACCCATCGTGGCACGATCCACACAGGTGTTGGCACCAATCTCCACATCGTCCTCGATGATGACGTTGCCAATCTGCGGAATCTTGTTGTAACCCGCTGGGGTGGGGGCGAAACCGAAGCCATCGGCACCGATCACAGCACCTGAGTGGAGGGTTACATGATTGCCCAACTGGCAGTCGTGATACACATTCACGCCAGAATAGAGCAGGCAGCCTTCGCCAATCTGTGCGTTCTGGCCTATATAGGTGTGGGGATAGATCTGCGTGTTGTCGCCAATCACGGCACCTTCGTCGATCACGGCGTATGGGCCGATGAACACATCGTTGCCAATCTTGGCGGTTTCTGCCACGAAAGCCAAGGATGAGATGCCTCTGTTGCGCGACTTGCTCTGCTCATAGAGCGTCATCAGCTTGGCCAAGGTCTCGTATGCGTTATCCACCTTGATGAGCGTGGCCTTGACGGGCTTTTCGGGCACGAAGTCGCGATTCACGAGCACAATGCTTGCTTCGGTGTCATATATAAAATGTGCATATTTCGGATTGGCCAGGAATGTAATGCTACCTGGTTTCCCTTCTTCAATCTTGGCGAAGGTGCTGACGGTAGCCTGTGCATCTCCCACAATCTCGCCCTGCACGAAGGCGGCTATTTGTTGTGCTGAAAACTCCATTTTTTCTTATCAGTTTCTTATCGACCACAAATGTAATGTCTTTTTTTGACATACACTGCATTTGTATGTCTTAAATTGTGTTCTATTTGGCTAAATTAGGCAATATTTGCAATTGTTTGGCCATTTGCTGCTGCAAATCTTGGGCTGCCTGGCGTGCTGCTGAGGCAAAATCGGTGCCGTTGCTGGCGTAGATGATGCCTCGACTGGAGTTGACGATGAGGCCGCACTGACTGTTCATGCCATACTGGCACACCTCTTCGAGCGAGCCGCCCTGGGCACCTACGCCGGGCACCAGGAGGAAATGGTGGGGCACAATCTGGCGGATGTCCTGGAACGCCTTGCCTTGGGTGGCACCCACCACATACATCAGCTGGTCGGCATCGGCCCATTCCTGCGATTTGCGCAGCACTTTCTCGAACAGGCGCTCGCCCTGTGCGTCGGCGGTGAGCTGGAAGTCGTGCGAGCCCTTGTTGCTGGTGAGTGCCAGCAGGATGACCCACTTGCCCTCGTAGCCTAAGAACGGCTTCACGCTGTCTTCACCCATGTAGGGAGCCACGGTTACAGCGTCCACCCTTCCTTCTTCGAAGAAGCAGCGGGCATACATGGCCGAGGTGTTGCCGATATCGCCGCGTTTGGCATCGGCGATGATCAGCTGGTCGGGGTAATTGTCCTTGATATAGTTGACAGTCTTCTCGAATGCCAGCCAGCCTTTCACGCCCATGCACTCATAGAATGCCAGATTGGGCTTGAAGGCGATGCAGAGGTCGGCTGTAGCATCGATGATGGCCTTGTTGAAGGCGAAAATGGGGTCTTCTTCCTGCAGCAGGTGCTGTGGAATCTTCTTCAGGTCGGTGTCCAGTCCCACACACAGGAACGACTCTTTCTTGAGAATGTTCTCAAACAATTCTTTACGGTTCATATTTATCTGGATAAAACTTTTTCTTCTTTTTCTTCTTCAATTTCAGTTACTTCTTCATCTTCTTCGTCTTCCTCCTCTTACTTCAGCGGCTCTTTTTGGAAAGCGGCGTCGCGCAACAGGAGCAGACCTTCCACATGCAGGTCTTTGATCACTGGGTCGGCCATACCTGTTTCATCGGCTTCCACCTCATCGTCGATGGATGTCACTTCGAAATGCCACACCAGCAAGGCGGCTTCCCCATTGTCGATGGAGAACGGCTGCTGATTGTCGCTGGCGGCAATCTCCTGCAGCTGGCGGAACGGTATGTCGAACTTGGTGCTGTAGGTCAGCGTGTCTTGCATGTAGAGCAGTTCCATGAACATGATGCTGTCTTGCTGTTCGAGGTGCTGATAGTTCTGCCACTCGCTTACCTGCAACACTTTCACGAAGTTGCCCTTGGGCATATCGGTGATTTCATATTGCATGCTGGCGGTGGGGAATTCGATGGTTTCGGGCTTGATGGGCTCGGGTTCCACATCGGTGGAGTCGGGCTCGTATGGTCCATCCCAATAGGGGTTGGTGTGCAGATTCACCAAGCCGTCCAGCCAACGGGTCACCAGGGAATCGCCGTCGAGGTCGAACTGCAGGTAGCTGATCTTGCCTTTCAGCACATCGGCATCATGCCTGTCCATCGTGCTTACCAGGCTGTCGAAACGCGTGTAGTCCAACGGCAGACGAACCCCCGTTTGTGCCAGGATATCATCCACTTGGCTGGTGAGGATGCGTTTGGTGGTGGCGGTCACGTTCCACGGACCTATCGAGGTGATGAAGAACACCAAAACGAAGGATATGAGGATCCACAGGATGCGATGGGCACGATGCAGGTAGATGTAGATGCACACCACATAGCACCAGATGTTGAACAATATCACGTAGATGCGGGGCACGGTGAGGCCATAGTCGGAAACGCGGCGGTAGATGCCTATTGACATCAGTACCAGCAACGGCAAGGCCAATGCTGCCAGCCAGCGCACCAGTTTCTTGTCGAAAGGCTTGTCGTCGTGGAACAGCAGCGGATAGACCAATGTGGTGATGAACAGCATGCCCATCATCATGGTGGTGACCAGCCAAACCACACCGCCTACGGGCAGCTCCCACGATATGATGATGGTGAGGGCATAGACGTAGAGCGTGATGAGATAGGCTCCCTGCAGCGGAACGAACAGGGCATGCACCACCACTCTGCCGAAATCGTTCATGCGATGGGTGTTGCGACAATGCTTGGCTTCGCCCTCGGGAATCTGCATCAGGAAGAGCAGCATGTTGAGGGTGAACATGCACAGCAGGATCACGCTGGGATAGAGGTCGTTATTGTTGAAATCGAGGTCGAACAGCAACTCGATGCCCCACAGCAGGAAGGCTACACCGCCCAACAGGATGGCACAGACGATGGTGGAGATGAGGCTGCCTATCAGCAGGTTGACAGCAAAGTTCCACGCCTCGATATCGTCTTTCTTATTCAGGAACGACAGGAAGAGCACCGAAGAGGAGATGAGGGTGAGGATGGACATCATGCCTACACCAAATTCGGTGGAGTCGGAGAAGAACGAGAGGGAGACGATGAGGCACACCAGGAACCAAACCACTTGTGCCCCCATGTGAATCAGCTTACTTCTGCGTTGGTTGGCTTGTTCTTCGCTCCACAGGTGCAAGGATAGTCCCAAGATGGCAGCTGTGGGAGGGTAGAAGCACAGCATGAACAACGAGGCATCGTTTTCTGGAAAGAAATCGGTGTCCCAGATGAGCATGAGCAAGATGATGGTGTAAACGATTGTAAACAGCACCGTTGCAGGAAACCTCTTCACCAAGGCTCCCATCCTTTCTGTTGCTCCCTTCAATGATATTTTCTCTATCCAACTCATAATGCGTCAATCGTCAAAGTTCGCTTTCCTTCATTCGTTCTGCATTCTCGGCCACAATCAGGTGGTCGATGCAATCCTGAATGTCGCCATCCATGAAGGCTGGCAAATTATATATGGTGTAATTGATGCGATGGTCGGTGATGCGCCCTTGCGGATAATTGTAGGTGCGAATCTTGGCCGAGCGGTCGCCCGTTGATACCATAGTCTTGCGTTTCGCGGCAATGTCATCCACATACTTCTGATGCTCCTTGTCATAGATGAACGAACGCAGACGCGACAAGGCACGTTCCTTGTTCTTGGGCTGGTCGCGTGTTTCGGTACACTCAATCAGGATTTCCTCGGTGATGCCTGTGTTGGGGTTCTTCCAGAAGTAGCGCAGACGAACACCCGATTCCACCTTGTTCACGTTCTGGCCGCCAGCCCCACTGCTGCGGAAAGTGTCCCAACGAATCTCGCCCTCGTTGATGCTTACCTCGAAAGGCTCGGCTTCGGGCAAAACCGCCACCGATGCGGCTGAGGTATGCACACGACCCTGGGTTTCGGTGACGGGCACCCTTTGCACGCGGTGCACACCCGACTCGTATTTCAATGTGCCATATACGCCATCGCCTGTGATGGGACAGATGATTTCCTTGAATCCCCCCACAGCTCCTTCGCTGGCACTCGACACTTCCAGCTTCCAGCCCTTGCTCTCGCAGAACTTGGAGTACATGCGGAACAGGTCGCCGGCAAAGAGTGCTGCTTCATCGCCTCCCGTGCCGCCACGAATCTCGAGGATGGCGTTGCGGCTATCCATCGGATCGGCTGGTATCAGCATCAGCTTGATTTCCTCCTCCAACTGTGGCTGACGTTCGCTGCAGAGGTTCAGCTCCTCGCGGGCCATCTCCTTCATCTCAGGGTCTTCTTCGTTGGCAATCAGATCTTTCGCCTCGTCGATGCGACCCAGCAACTCGCGATACTCCTTGCGGGCAGTCATCAGTCGCTCCAGCTCCTTGTATTCCTTCGTGAGTTTCACATAGCGCTCCTGGTCGGCAATTACGCTGGGGTCGGTGATGAGGGTTGACACTTCCTCGAATCTTGGAGCCAACCCATCCAGTTTCTCTAATATGTTGTTTTTTTCAGCCATCAGCTAATTAATCGTTTAATCGTCAATTGTCAATTGTCAATCGTCAATTGTCAATCGTCAATTGTCAATCGTCAATCGTCAATTGTCAATCGTCAATAGATAAACTCTCCGAACTCGCTACGGATAATCAGCTCCTTATGGTCGCTTTCCTCAATGCGTCCCACCACCTGAGCGTCGATGTTGAAGCTCTTAGAGATTTCAATCACCTGTGCTGCAAATTCTTCAGGCAGGTAAACCTCGAAACGGTGACCCATGTTGAACACCTTATACATCTCCTGCCAATCGGTTCCGCTTTGTTCGTGGATGGTCTTGAACAGCGGAGGAACGGGGAACATGTTGTCTTTGATTACGCGGCAGTTGTTGCCTACGAAGTGCAGCACCTTGGTCTGGGCACCACCTGAGCAATGCACCATACCGTGAATCTGAGGACGCAGGGTATCAAGCAGTTTCTTCACCACAGGGGCGTAGGTGCGGGTAGGCGAGAGCACCAGTTTGCCGGCATTCAGCGGACTTCCCTCAACGGCATCGGTCAGCTTCAGACCTCCGCAATACACCAGCTCATCAGGTACAGCCTTATCATAGCTTTCGGGATATTTCTCGGCCAGATATTTGCCGAACACATCGTGGCGGGCTGA
Source organism: uncultured Bacteroidales bacterium (assembly GCA_902783615.1). Lineage (GTDB taxonomy): Bacteria > Bacteroidota > Bacteroidia > Bacteroidales > Bacteroidaceae > Bacteroides. Next base: position 8,322 of record CACZRQ010000144.1, read on the forward strand.
GGTCAAGCCGTTGCTGCCCATACCACCGTTGTATTCATGCTCGTAGGTGGCTTGGCCGAAAGAAGAGAGACCCACGATTACGTCGCCTGGACGAATGTTGGCATTGTCAATCACATCGCTGCGCTTCATGCGGCAAGTCACGGTGGAATCTACGATGATGGTGCGAACCAGATCGCCCACATCGGCAGTTTCACCACCAGTGGCGTAGGCACCCACACCCATCTCTCGCAGCTCTGCCAACAGCTCGTCGGTACCATTGATGATGGCTGATATCACCTCACCAGGCACCAACAGCTTGTTTCGGCCAATGGTGGAAGACACCAGGATGTTGTCGGTAGCACCCACACACAGCAGGTCGTCGATGTTCATGATCAGCGCATCCTGAGCGATGCCTTTCCACACAGAGAGGTCTCCCGTTTCCTTCCAATACAGGTAGGCGAGGCTCGACTTGGTGCCGGCACCGTCGGCATGCATGATGTTGCCATACGCGGGATCACCACCCAGGATGTCTGGAATAATCTTGCAGAAAGCTTGGGGGAATATGCCCTTGTCAATGTTCTTGATGGCGTTGTGCACGTCTTCTTTGGCTGCACTCACACCCCTCATCATATACCTTTGTTTGTCCATATAGTTGAAATTTTTTGCAAAGATAATGCAAACTGAGGACAAAAGCAAATAAGCTTGCTTATTTGTTCTGTTGAGGTGCTGCCAATCTTATTCTAAGACACATTTTTCAGGCAACTATGCCAAACATTTCTTGTTTAGAAATCTCTACCTTCGAACAATGAACCTCCACTTGTCTGCGAACTATGCTTGCCACCCGCGTTGAAGATATAGCTAAGCGAGAACACGATGTTTGGATACTTAGGTCGTACCCAAGTTTCTGAACTCAAGCCTGTTGTGGTGCGGCGGTTGTAGTATTTCGCCGTGTGGAACACATCGTTGGCCACAGCGGCAAACGCCAACTTGCCCTTGAGCAGCTGCTGGCGGAAAGCGAGGTTGAAATAAACGTAGCCATGCTCCTTACCCTGTGTCAGGCTCTTGGGCCCGATGAAGTGGCCATCGAACTGAACCTTGGTATCTTTGCCAAATGAGAGGGCGTTGATCCAGTTGACCTGGAAGGTGAAACCATCGGCATCGGTGGTGCCCACATGCTGTGCCTTAAAGTCGTACTGATACAAGCTGCCGTTCAGGGTAGTGGTCCACCAACGGTTGGCCTTCGCCACTCCGCTGAATTCCAAGCCCCACTCAATCTGGCGACCCGCATTGACGTTGCGGTCAAGGGTAACGCCTGGCTCGTAAGCCTCTCTTACCCAATCCACCACATCTTTGCGATGACGGAAGAAACCACCGAACATGATGCTGTGTCCACCATCGAACGAGTTGCGGTAGTTCAGCTCAACCGAATTGATGAACTCAGGACGTATGTCGGTGCTGCCAATCTTGCGGGTATAGTAGTCCTCGTAGGTGATATAAGGCTCTGTTTGCCAGATACCTGGTCGGTTGGTGCGACGCGAGTAGCCCAACGTGAATATGCCACCCTTGCCCAGATTGTACGCCAGATGGGTAGAAGGGAAGAAATCGAGACGCTTGTGGTCGAGGTTTCCGCCAGGAACGGTGATTTCCACCAAGTCGATGACCCGCTCGGCGCGCAAGCCTGCATCGAATTCAAACTGTCCAAACTTATCGTTCACCATCGCGTAGAAGGCGTGAATCTGACGGCGGTAATAGAACGGAGCGTGCAGGTCGTCTTGCCACTCAAACTGCTCCTTGCCTCGATCCCAGTACTTGATGTTGTATTCACCATGCTCGCTGTAGGTGGAGTAGAAGTAACCACCCTCGAAGTTTCCCGTAGGACGATAGTGGTTGCGGTAGGTAGCTGTGAAGTCGCAATCCCAGTGATGCTCCTCCTCATATCCGCGTGTGCCCTCGTAGCGTTTCCCGCTGAGATCGAACATGTTACTCTCGGTATATTCCAACGAATACCAGTCGTAGCGGAAGCGGTTCACGGTGGAGAGCTCGCTTCGGTCGTCGATTTTCCAGATCCACGATAGCGCAGCTTGGAAGAGATTCTTTTTCAGTTGATAACGGTCGTGACTGTTGTAGGTGGCATCATTCAGCACCTCAGATCCCTGCAGACGCAGCTCGTCGTAGCGCATGTCGCCACCTCGTGTAAACTTCGTTTGTCCGCTCTGCAAATCCAACGAGAGGTTATGATGCTTGCCGTCGTTGTATTGCCAGCCAGCCTTGCCGATGAACGAACGGTTCTCGCTGAATCGGGTACCGTCTGATTCTGAGGTAGTGGTAAAATCATCCACCACCGTTTTCTTCTTCTGCTGGAAGTTACTCTTTCCCATGATGTTGGTGAGTGTTCCACCAGCATAGAAGGTGTGCTTGCCCAAGCGGTAGTTCAGCAGAGCATCGCCCGTCCAAGTTCCCAAGGTACCTCCTGAAGCGTTGAACATACCGCTCCATCCGTTGCCACTGGTTCGCTTGGTGGTGATGTTGATGATACCCACATCGCCCTCAGCACGGTAGCGTGCTGAAGGGGTGGTAATCAGTTCGATATCCTCAATGGATGCCGCTGGAATCTGCTGCAGGGCCTGTGTTCCTGTGAGCGGACTCAGCTTGCCATCTACATATACCAGGAAATTGCTACTGCCTCGAATGGTGAGACCGCCATCCACATCCACTTGCACAGAAGGTGTGTTTGCCAGGATATCAACGGCTGTGCCACCAGAAGCCGCTACTGCTGTAGAGCCGCTGATGCGTTGGCGATCAAGCTTATAGACAATCTGATTCTTCTCGCCTACCACCATCACCTCCGACAAGCCTGTGGCCAGTTCGTTCAGCGAGATAGTGCCCAGATCAATCGTCTGCCCATCGCGTATGGTGAGTTTCTCGCTCACGTATGGGTCGTAGCCCATCATGCGAACCATCACCAGCACTTCGCCGGCAGGCACTTTCTCAACGGTGAACACACCCTCTGTCACGATGCCCGAGGCCACAATCTTATCGTTGAGGTCGGACACGATGACATCGGCATAATCGATGGCCTGCCCGGTGGCAGCATCCACCACTTTGCCTTTGATGACAGCGGTTGATGCGGCATAGAGCACACAGTGTGCGCCCAGCAGCAACATCAATAGTAACAATTTCCTCATGATTTATTCTTTTTTTGCTTCGTGTGGTTGAAATGGTTAGAATTGAACTTTCGGAGCCTGGCTGGCACCAGCGTCAGCTTCGAAATATGCGCGAGCTGTAAAGCCCAGCATGCTGGCAAACAGGTTGCGAGGGAATGTACGGATGGTGGTGTTGTACTTCTGCGCCTCCTTGTTGAAGTTGGTGCGAGCCACATTGATGCGATTCTCGGTACCTTCCAGCTGTGCCTGCAGTTCCTTGAACTGCTCGCTTGCCTTCAGTTCTGGATAGTTCTCGGAAATGGCGATCAACCTGCCCAGTGCTGAAGCAAGTTCACCTTGAGCCTGCTGGAATTCCTGCAATTTCTCGGGTGTCACGTTCGAAGGGTCGATGGTGATGGAAGTAGCTTTGCTACGTGCATTTACCACTGCTTCGAAAGTTGACTGCTCGTGCTGTGCATATCCCTTCACGGTCTCCACCAGGTTGGGGATCAGGTCGGCACGACGCTGATACTGGGTTTCTACATTTGCCCATGCTGTGTTTACGCCTTCATCAAGGCCTACCATGCCATTGTAAACTCCTATGAGCCAGAAGGCAATGACTGCGATGACTGCTAACAGTCCGATAGTTGATTTCTTCATATTGATTTTGTTTTTTAGTTATTGTTTTTTTTCTTTTCCTTTGGTATTATGGGCTATTTGGGCTATTTGGGCTTTATGGGCTTTATGGGCTATTTGGGATTTGGGGGACTTCTTAGAAGTGGGAGCCGGCGCCTCCGCCACCTCCCATGCCGCCTCCGAAGCTGCCTCCCATGCCTCCTCCGAAGTTGCCACCGCCACCTCCCATGATTACGGGGCCACCACCTCCTCCTTGGGAGGTACTGTTGTAAATGGTGCGTTTACGCTTCACCTGATGTCCGCAGTTGCCACACACAAATGTGACCTCGTATGTTCTGGTGGCTTGACTGCTGTACAGCAGCCTTGTTGAGTCCTGCTCCAGCATATACTCGCCGCACTGTGGACACTTGCGCTGTTTTCTGGCTGAGAGCCAGGCGAAGAACATCAGGATGCCAGGGAAGCCAATGGTGAGAGCCAAGAACATAAACATGCCAAACACTGATTCATCTTCTTCCTCTTCTTTATCCATCGAGCCATCTAAGCGGCCAACCACCTTGGTCATTCCTGCTAACATGCCTTCGTCCCATTGGTTCTTTTCCAAATAGGGTATCATATCCTTCACTTGGATACGCTTGCAGATAGCATCGGGCAGAACTCCTTCCAAGCCATAGCCGGTATAGAACTGAATCATGCGTTGATCCACTACCAGCAGAACTACCAGTCCATTGTCTTTTCCTTTCTTACCCACACCCCAACTGTTCAGCAGATTATGACAGAAGTCGAACGCTTCCACTTCACCGATGGATGGCACAGCGGCCACCACAGTTTCGATGCCAGTCTGCTCTTCCAAACGATAGAGCATGGCATCGATACTATCTGTTGCTGCTTGAGATAGGATACCTGATGGATTGCAAACATATTTCGTGCGGTCTTGCAGATGCACTTTAGGCAGATTTTCGGGTGTGAAAACCTTCTGTGCCTGTATGTTCAAGGCACAGAAAACCCCTGCCAGCACTATGATGAGAGTCCGTATTTTCATTGCCATTCTTATTTGATGGCACTAAGTTACGGAAAAATTCTTTATCTGATGTATTTTTTTAAGAAATTCTGTACTCTTTGTGTATATTCTTCCCGATAATCGAAGTAAGAGCGGGCATGTTCGGAGCCTGGAGCCAACCAAAGTTCCTTCGGTTCGGGCTTGGCTTCATAGAGTGGATGCACCATCCAGGTGGGCACAAAGGTGTCGCTGTCGCCATGAATGAAGAACATCGGCAACTGGCATTTGCTCACCATTTTCAGCGGAGAAGCTTCCTGGAATGTCCACCCATGAAGGATGCCACACCACCAGCTGGCTAAAGGGATGACCAGCTGCATCAGACTTTGTTCATGCTGATCGCCCGACACTTCATCGAGCACACTGGTATAGCCACAATCCTCGATATAAGCTTTCACGAAAGGCTTCTGGGGTTCCCCACTGACACACATGGCGGTAGCTGCTCCCATCGATGTGCCGTGAATGACCATCTGGGTGTCAGCAATCTTGCGACCCAAGCTGTCGGTTGGGGCAAAGATATTGTTCGCCACATCGAGCCATTCCATCACGTCTAAGCGGTCGAGCCAACCCATCTGGGCATATTTCCCCTCGCTGAGGCCGTGTCCGTTGAGGTCGGGCAGAAACATGTTGTAGCCTAAATCGTGCTGGAACAGATAGCCATAACGCATCATACGAACGGCGCTGTCGGTCCACCCATGAATGATGACAGCCGTCTTGTCGGTTGGCTCATCGGCTGCAGCAAAGACAGCATGCAGCTTCCTGCCATCCTGGGCAACGATGAAAGTATCTCTCAGCGCACCCTTGCTGCGCAGGTTCTCCACCCAGGATTGGGCTTCTGGCAGTTCTTCAAAAAGCTGCGCATAAGCCTTTTCAGGGTTATGAGAAGTGTCACGATTGGGATTGACCACCATGTTCACTGCCATATTGGCAACGAACAACGGGAAGGCGATGATGATAACCAGCACCACGCCTATCAGAAAGCCTACAATCCTTTTCGTCCTTTTCTTCATCTCTGCCAGATATTCCAAGCCTCAAAAGCTTGCAGAAGTAGCATCTCCAAGCCGTTTTTCACGATAGCTCCCTGCTTCTTTCCCTTCTTCATGAACAAAGTCTCGTCGGGATTATACAGCAAATCATAGAGTAAGTGCTTGGGTGTGAGCAAATCGTATGGGATGTCGGGACATTCGTTGATTTTGGGATACATGCCCAAAGGAGTGCAATTCACAATCACATGATGGGTATCCATCACCTCAGGCGTGAGATCCTGATAGGTGATGGTATTGTTACCCTTCTTGGTGCGCGACACAAACATGCTCTTGATGCCCAAGTCCTGCAATCCGCAATAGATGGCTTTCGATGCACCACCCGTACCCAAGATCAACGCTTGCTGGTGATGGTCAGAGATGAAAGGCTCGATGGACTGTGTAAATCCCACAATGTCAGAATTGTATCCTATGAGCTTGGTCTTCTTCTTATCTCTGATGATTTTGATCACATTCACCGCTCCAATACGTTTGGCTGTGTTCTTGTCCAGCTCGTCAAGTAAAGGAATCACCTGCTCCTTGTAGGGTATGGTGACATTGAGTCCCTTGAGGTTTTCGTTTTTTTCCACCACCTCCTTGAACTCCTTGATGCTTGGGATCTCGAAATTCACATATTGTGCATCGATACCCTCTGCCTCAAACTTTTCGTTGAAATATCCCACCGAAAAGGAATGTCCCAACGGATAACCAATCAGTCCGTAAATATCCATTTTACAACACTTTCAACACATTCTTCTCAATACGCTCCAGCACATCGCCTGCGGCTTCCTCTTTCTGGAACTGCTCTCCGGTGATGTGTTCGTACAACTCGATGTAACGATCGCTGATAGATGCTACAATCTCGTCTGTCATTGGTGGTACTTCCTGGCCAGCCTTGCCTTGGAAGCCATTGTCCATCAGCCATTCGCGCACAAACTCCTTCGACAGCTGCTTCTGAGGCTCACCCTTGGCGAACTTCTCGGCATAGCCTTCAGCGTAGAAATAACGGCTGGAGTCGGGGGTGTGGATCTCATCCATCAGATAGATCACGCCATCGTGTTTGCCAAACTCATATTTGGTATCCACAAGAATCAACCCACGCTGAGCGGCAATCTCAGTGCCACGTTGGAACAAGGCCAATGTGTATTTCTCTAATAAAGCATATTCTTCAGGAGTAGCCAGCCCTTTAGCCAAAATCTCTTCTTTGGAGATATCGGCATCATGCTCACCAATCTCAGCTTTGGTGGTTGGGGTGATGATGGGGGTGGGGAACTTCTCGTTCTCACGCATGCCATCGGGCAACTTCACACCACAAATCTCACGCACACCACTCTTGTAAGCTCTCCACGCACTGCCACAGAGGTAGCCGCGCACAATCATTTCCACAGGAAAACCTTCGCACATCACACCTACCGTTACCATCGGGTCGGGGGATGACAGTTTCCAGTTGGGACAGATGTCTGTAGTGGCATCCAAGAACTTCGACGCAATCTGGTTCAGTACCTGTCCTTTGAAAGGAATACCCTTGGGCAGGATAACATCGAAAGCTGAGATGCGGTCGGTAGCCACCATCACCAGCTTCTCATCGTTGATGTTATACACATCGCGCACTTTCCCATGATAAACACTCTTCTGCTTCGGAAAGTTGAAGTCAGTCTTTGTTAATGCTTTCATTGTTCTTATCTTTAATTACGTTTTTCCTCTCTTTGTCAAATTTGTCGTACGCCTCCACAATCCTTTCCACCAGCTTGTGGCGCACAATGTCTTTCTTGTTCATCTCAATCACCGAAATGCCTTTCACTCCTTTCAGGATGTGCAAGGCCTGCACCAACCCCGAAGTCTGCGAAGCCGGCAGGTCGATTTGCGTGATGTCACCAGTGATGATCATCTTGGTGTTCATGCCCATACGGGTAAGGAACATCTTGATTTGCTGGGTGGTGGTGTTCTGGGCTTCATCGAGAATCACCACCGCGTCACTCAATGTCCTGCCTCGCATGAAAGCCAAGGGGGCAATCTGTATCACATTGGTCTCCATATATTCCTGCAACTTAGCCGCTGGAATCATGTCTTGCAGTGCATCATACAGCGGTTGCAGGTAGGGGTCTATCTTCTCTTTCATGTCGCCTGGCAAGAATCCCAACTTCTCGCCTGCTTCCACTGCCGGACGGCTCAGGATAATCTTTCTGATCTCCTTGTTCTTCAAGGCCCTTACTGCCAATGCGATGGCTGTGTAAGTCTTGCCCGAGCCCGCAGGACCGATGGCAAAGGTTAGGTCGCTTTCATGGAAAGCATCCACCAGTTTCATCTGGTTCTCACTGCGAGGAATGATGGGTTTGCCCACCACGCTGAACACGATGACATTGCCCGATTTCTCAGCCTGAGGTGCATTACCCTTGATGATATCAATGATCACTTCTTCCTTCAGTGAATTGAATTCGGCGCAGTATTTCTGTAGTTTGATGATGTTTTCTTCAAAAGCGCACAGCTCTTCTTCATCGCCCAGCACCTTGATCACATTGCCTCTGGCAATGATGCGCAGCTTGGGGTAGAGTGCCTTGATGAGCTGCATGTTGGTGTTGTTCACACCATAGAATATGATCGGATCAACGTCCTCCAGTACAATCAGTTTTTCTATCATTCAAACTATTTAATGAAATTAGGTGGCAAAGTTAAGCATTTTACTTCACTTTTTTCACCTTTATGCCACTCTTTTTTTTCGTGATACGCAGACAATCTTTTCGTAAACGGTGATTTTCGAAGTCAAAAAGCAGGTTAGGGTCGAAATGTTGGTTGTTCACACGCGTCTCAAAGTGCAGATGGTCGCCTGTGGCTCGACCTGTGTGACCTTCCAATGACAGGGGTGTGCCAGCCTTCACCTTCTCTCCTTTCTTCACCAGATTCTTCACATTATGGCTATAGAGCGTTTCCAGTCCGTTGGGGTGGCGCACAATCACGCAATTGCCATAGTCGGCAAACCATTCCGACATCACCACCTCACCGTCGAAGGCGCAGCGTATGGTGTCGTTGGCAAAGGTCTTGATGTCCCATCCTGAATGCATCCTGCCGTCTCTCATGCCGTAGTGCGAAAGAATCTTGCAGCCTGGCAATGGGAAGCAGAAGCCTTCTTCCATCAGGTCCATCGGACAAATCAACAGCTCTTCCTTGTCATTCAACTCGGTCGATGAGGTTATCTTGATGTGGTTCACATCTATGTCATAATAGTCCTGCGCCATGATTCCCACAGGCAAGGCGATTAGCATCCATAATATGTAAAACCATCTCTTCATCGGTCAAAAGGAAAGCAACATTCACCTTTTATTAATTGATCATGATGCCGGTGAGCAAACGACCACATTCTCTGGTGAGCCTGCGCACAGAGAAGAACTCCAGATAGCGGTGGTAAGTACAGATGCCCGACATCTCAATCTGAGACGTTGGCACACCAAACTCCTGCATGTCAATACGGTTGGCCACCCACAAGTTGATGTGGTACTTATGCGAACGGGGCACCCATTCTGCCACATGCTCTATGGGATAGCTGGATTCCTTGAACTCTTCATACACTTCATCACCCACTTCAAAGCCAGCCAGCGAGATGCCAGGACCGATCACTACATGCACATCCTCGGGCTTGGTGCCAAACTTCTGCTCCATCTTCTGCAAAGCCGTCAGGGTGACATGCTTCACGGTGCCTCGCCAACCTGCATGCACCATACAAACGGCATTGTTGCCAGCATCGTAGATGGCGATGGGCAGGCAATCGGCCGAGGTGACGCACACGCAGATGCCGCGCTCCTTGGTCATCAGGATGTCTTTGCCTTCTAAGCGAGCCTTGCGTTCCTCATCGGTGGCTTTCAGAAAAGATCTGCCCAAATGGGCATAATCGATACCGTGAGCCAGGTGTGGAATGGCCAACACCTTGGGCTTCTTCGGTAGCGCGTTGCACACAATTTCCAGATTCTGCTTGATCTTTTCCGGGTCGTCCTCTGTGTAGATGCCACAGTTCAACGAACTGAAATTTCCCTCACTGACACCACCAAAGCGGGTCGTGGTGAAACATGTGACTTGCGGGAAAGCCATCATCGATTTGTACGACAGCAATCGTTTGTCTTCTGAAAATATAGCCATATTCATATCTTTTTAAGGTATGTTCATCGTATTGATTAAAAAAAGTCGCGCTAATGTACGGCTTTTATTTGAAGAAAAAAAATATATCGGCCATTTCTTTGCTTTTAGATGGATAAAAATGACTATATTTGCACCGATAAGGTGATTTTTGGCATTGTTATAAGCTTCTTGAGGGCTTATAATCGATTAAACAGATTAGGAAGAGTAGATGAATATGAAGCGTCTTTTTATTATAATAGGTGTAATATGCCTGGTGAGCCAGCTGCATGCTCAGCAGGTAAGGGAAAGTTTTATCAATATGCCCGACTCGCTCAGTGCTTTGCTGACCAAGGTGAATCGTGAGGACTTCATCGATTTCTTAGATAGCAACATGAAGGCTGAGGTAAACAACCGCTTGGGTGGTAAGACGGAAATGACAAAGTTGACCAATGATTTCATCGAGGTGAAGATGAGTTCGGAAAGTACTTTCCAGATGAAGGTGCTCACCGCATCCGATGGATCTCAGGTCATTTGTACGGTCTCCACCGTCTGTGGATCTGCTTGCGACAGTCATCTGAATTTCTATACCACCGACTGGCAACCTTTGGCGACAAAGGACTATCTGCCCGAGCTTCCCACCTTGGACAGTTTCCTGAAACCCTTGCCGGAAGATGCCTCCTACGCCTTGCGTGATGCTTACCGGCAGGTGGATATGTTGCTGATGAAGGCAGCGCTTTCGCCTGATGATGGTTCGCTGACTTTCACCTTCACCACCCCCGATTATATGGCGGCCGAGGCAGCCAAGATGGTGGAGACTTACATCATACCACAGGTGGTGATGACCTGGCAGAATGGCAAGTTTAAGTAAAACCAAGATACTATGAAAAGGATTGTATTATTGTTTGTTGCATTAATCGCCACCTGGTATGTCCAGGCGACTGAGATGGTGGATGTGTGCATCTACGGTGGCACATCCTCTGGTGTGATGGCGGCCTATACAGCCCGCAAAGCTGGGAAAAAGGTGATATTGGTGGAGCCCACCGATCGCATTGGCGGTCTTACTACGGGTGGCTTGGGTGCCACCGACATAGGCAATCCTTATATCATGAAAGGATATACCTACGATTTCTACCGTCGCATAGGTCAGTATTATGGTACAAACGACATGAAATTCGCTTTCGAGCCGAAGGTGGCGTTGGGCATCTATCAGCAGTACATCGATGAGGCTAAGGTGAATATCCTCTACAACCACCGCCTGTTTAGCGTACAGATGGAAGACAATCGCATCAAGTATATTGTGGTGGAGGATAGCCGTAATCCATCTGAAAAGACAAATGTGACGATATACGCAAAAGAATATATCGACTGTAGCTATGAGGGCGACCTGATGGCCAACAGTCATGTAACCTATATCACTGGACGTGAGGGTAATGAGCAATATGGCGAAACATGGAATGGGGCTTTCTGGTCGTTGCATCATCAGTTCCCCGACTATGTGGATCCATACGTGGTGAAGGGTGATCCCAAAAGCGGACTCCTGTATGGCATCTTGCCAGGAAAGCCAACCTTGCCGGGCAAGGGCGATAAACATATTCAGGCCTATAACTTCCGCATCACGTTGACAGATGATCCTGACAATATGATACCTATCACTGAGCCAGCCAATTATGACCCATCGAAGTATGAGTTGCTGATTCGTATGAAAGAACGCTCGCCTTTCTCTGATCGCGGTTTGGAAGATCTCTTTATATGGAGTAGGATGCCCAACCACAAGACTGACGTGAACAATCGTGGAGGCTTCTCGACCGATATGATAGGTGAAAACTGGGACTACCCAGAAGCCAGCTATGAGCGTAGGGCAGAGATTGTTCAGCAGCACTTAGATTATACCAAGGGCTTGCTCTATTTTATCGGCCATGATGAACGCATCCCATTGAATGTGAGGACGGAGATGCTGCGTTGGGGATATCCGAAGGATGAGTTCCTCACCAGCGACCACTTCACTCCCCAGCTCTATATCCGTGAAAGTCGCCGTATGATTGGACGCTATGTCATGACCCAGGCCGATTGCGAGAGTCGTGTAAAGGTGGAGGACTACATCGGATGGGCTGCCTATACGATGGACTCCCACAATTGCGGACGCTATGTCATTCAAGGCATGGTGAAGAACGAGGGGAATGTGGAGATAGGCATCAAGGAGCCTTATCGTGTGTCCTACCGTTCCATCACTCCGAAAGAGGAGGAGTGCTCCAACCTCCTGGTACCCGTTTGCCTCTCAGCTTCCCACATAGCATACGGCTCCATCCGCATGGAGCCCGTCTTCATGGTACTTGGCCAGAGTGCAGCCTTGGCTGCTTGTCAGGCCATCGATCGGCATGAGGGCATTGTGCAGCGGGTGGATGCAGCTGAGGTCTATCGTCAGATGGAGGCATCGGCAAAATGAATGATAACATTAAAAATAAATAAGGTATGAAGAAGAATCTTTTACTGGTATTGGCTTTGGCGGTGGCTGGTTTGGTGCAAGCCCAGGCTCCACAGCAGAGTGGTGAGCTGAAACTCACCGAGATGAAAGGCTTGCAACAGAAAGCCTATGTCTATCGTGCGTTTGGTTATGATGACCTGACATTGGAAACGGGTCATCTGAACGGTTTCACTCCTTTCTATTTGGTTTATCCCGATAAGAAACTGGATGAAACCCAATCCATGGACTTGATCAAGGAGTTGGGCATCGACCAGCAGCTGAAGCAGTTTTCCATTGGCTTCGGTGTGGTGAATCCTGTGGGCGATACGTATAATAACGATCTGGATTACAAGGCTTATCAGACGATGATCGACAGTTTGCGCACCTTTGCCAACCTGAAAATCATCGGCATCGGCAATGGTGCCACTTTTGTGAATCAGACCATTGCCAACAATGCCAAAGAGGTGGCTGGCATCGTGAGCATCAATGGTAAGGCTGGCAGGGTGGCCGATGGTGCGACTCCAGTTCCTGCTTTCATCGTGGGCAAGGGTGCTGCCAATGTGGCGAAACCTTATCTGACCATCAATAAGGCTCAGCTCACTGGCAAGGAGAAACAGATGCAGATTTACACCAATGCCGACGAACCGCTGTTGCGAGTGGTGGTGAGCAGTGCTACCACCCAGACGTTGGGCGAGATTTTCCAGGATGCCTGGGATACTTTGCTGAAGAAGAACTACCGTTTCAACAACTATCGCCACACTTGGTATGAAGGTCAGAAATATGGCGTGAATGGCGCATACGAGCTGGAGCCGTTCCTTAACTTGGATGAGCTGAAGGTGAAGCGAAACATCGTGGTGAATGAAGACAGGTTTGGTCAGACCAAGACCCTGTGGTATGAGTACATTCCAGAGGGTGTGATGAGTGCTGAAAAGGGGAGTGTGCCTTTGGTATTGCTGTTGCATGGCAACAATAACGACCCTCGTACCCAAGCAGATACCTCTGGCTGGATTCAATTGGCTGCTAAGGAGAAGATCTTTGTGGCAGAGTTGGAGTGGCAAGGTAAGCCTGGCTATGCAGCGATGGGTCACGATGGCATCGAGACTACCGTGGGCTTGATTCTGCAGAAGTATCCCCAGTTGGATGCAAGTCGCATCTATACCGAGGGTTTGTCGGCTGGTGCCATGACTTCCACCGCCTTGGGCATCAAGAAATCCCATCTCTTCGCTGCCATCGGAGCCATGAGTGGTGGCGTGTTCCCTGGCAATGCAGTCTTGGGCATCGGTGGCAATTCGCTGATGGATGAGGCCATCCAGAAACGTGGCTTTGTCGAGACTGCCTATGTTTGTGTGGCTGGTACCGATGATATGGTGGTGCGCTATCCCAAGGACAACGACTGGAAGAACAACAGCCTGGTGTATGCTTGGCAGGTGTATGAAACCATGAACGGCATGGATGTGGTGGAGAATTACGATTTTGGTGCTAATGAGGCGTTTGGCCAGACGGTCAGCAATCCCGAGACCATCAAGACCAACAAGGGTGAGGGCATCACCATGGAGATTGGTTACCTCAACAAGGGGAATGTGCCCCTGATGAAGTTGGTGGCTGTGATGCACTATGGCCACTGGAACTTCCAACCTGCTGCCGAGCAGATGTGGAATCACTTCAAGCATTTCTCCCGTGATGTGAAAACCAAGAAGCTGATTTATCAACCGTAAGAAAGATACTATGAAGAAATTTAAATTTTTGGCACTGGGCTTGATAAGTGCCGTGATGGTGGCTTGTGGCACCATGGGAGCTGCAACAAGCTCAAATGATGGAAGTGGCAATACGGGAGGCTTGGGTGGTATCTTGGATATTCTGAGCAACCCCAATGCCGTAGGTAATGTAATCTCCAGCGTGGTTGGCGCCAACAAGGTGACAGAGGCACAGCTGATTGGCAATTGGAAATATTATGGCGTAATACCAACGGCATCGCCATCCTCTTTGATGCAAAGCAGTTGCTGAAAGTGTTGCAGACCGTATCAGCAATCAGTGGCAACCAAACCTTAGAGGTGATTGGTGAAATCAGCAAGGAATACGATAATTTCCGCCTCGGCTTCGATGTGACAAAATTACTATAGGGGAGGAGGAGAAATAACGTCAGAGAAGCCCCCCAAAAAGACTCTCCCCCTTAGCAAGGGGGAGTACCCCGAAGGGGGGAGGGAGTATGTTGATCCCAAAAGGAAGAGACCTGTTTGAGGTCTCTGGGATAGAAAGCATCATCCTTGTCAATAGACGCTGGTTAATAGCTGTTTTGTTGTTATGACGCTGAAAGCGTCGCCTCATAGTAGCCGCGGGTTCGAAGAACCTGCGGTTTGCGTTGATACGTTTATATTTGCACTCTGAAAGAGTGCCCCAACATCATGCTGGGCGA
>CACZRQ010000145.1 GCA_902783615.1 uncultured Bacteroidales bacterium
AACAAGTTGGAGGATGGAAGAACCAGCTTCAACTGGTGGGATGATTTCGCCTTTGGCCACAAGGATGCTTACCTGAACCTGCAGGCCTATAGAGCTTTGGAGGGTATGCAGAAGATTTTCAAGAAACTAAGCGAAGATACCCGTCAGATAGAGCAGGCTTTGCAACAATTCAAGCAATCTTTCCACCAAACCTTCTTTAATCCAGAAACGGGAGTATATGCAGGTTGGGTGAGTCAAGACGGGCGTATGCACGATTATATGTTTACCTTCATTACTTCAATGGCTATCAATGAGGGTTTGGTACCTCAAAAGTTGGGTGAAAAGATGATGCGCATCATGCTGGCCAAGATGCAGGAGCAAGGATATGATGGTGTGTATGGAGTGCCAGGTCCTTTGTTGCCTGTAGCAAAGGAAGACAAAGGCACTTGGGATGAGATGACACGTTGGGGACGTTATGAAAATGGTGGCCTTTGCGGACAAGCAGCCTGTCATTTCCTCAATGCGCTCTATCATGTGGGCCTTCGTGCTGAAGCCGATGATATTCTCTTCAAGATGTTGGCTACATTTGAAAGGGAATACACCCATTCAGGCGTATTCCCCGGTTATGTTCAGAGTGTGGATTGGCGTACAAAAGGTGGCGCTCCCTCTGGTTATAACTACTTGGCTGACAATTATTATTTCCTGCTTGCAGCCATCACAGGCCACTTCGGTGTGAAGTGTCCCGAACTTACTGATCCCAATCGTCCGTACGGAAAGGAATGAGTGGAAGGCCAGCCATATTGGCCACATTGCCCAACTGGAAGTTGCGGAAGCAATAGCGCACAGCCACAGGCTCTTTCACCTCATCGCTTGAGATAGTGAGGGTCAATTCACCAGTAAACCAAGAGAACTGCGATTGGGTGTATGTAGCCTTGTGGAACACCTTGTCGGCTCCAGCTATTTCAAAGCCCTCGAAACCATACTGGCGAGTGAAGCCCAGATAGGTGTCGTTGAACTTCAATTCCACTTTGTTGTCCTTCACCTCCATGCTCTTATAAGAAGGACTCTTGCAACGGAAACTCTCCATTCCGTAGGTTTCGTTCAGTGCGATGAAAGCCAAGCGTTCGCCCACTTTCTGTTTCTGTGTGGGATGAATGTTATGTGTTTCGCTGGGATATACCGCATCGTTGGTGCACACCATATCGCTGTTGGGTATCAGGCTTAAAGCCTTGTACTGCTGCTCACGAAGCAAGGCTCCGTTCACACCATCAACTCCATTCTTATTGTCTTGGAAATAAGGCGCAATCTGCACATAATAGAAAGGAATCTCGCCCAAGCCAAACTGCTCGCGCCACTGCTTGGCCAAGATGGCCAATCGCTCAGCATATTTCTCACGATTGTTATCGGTATTCGAGCAACCTTGATAGAAAACAATTCCCTTGACGGTATAGTTCAGGATGGGGGTGAAAGTGCCATTTCCCCACATCATTGGACGGTGGAAATCCATTGGGAACTTCTTTACATTCGTAAGTGAATCGAGCGACTCATCCGTATATTTTTTCAGGTTTTCTTCGCTAAACCAGCTCTCCACACGGGTTCCTCCCTTGTTGGCCTCGATGATACCCACAGGAATCTGCAGTGTCTTGCTCACCATACGAGCAAAGAAATAGCCTGTGGCGCTGAAGTCGGCCACTGTATTTGGATCGCATTCAATCCACTGGGTATCAGCATCCTCTTGGGGTTTCATGCGCATGATGCTGGGTATCTTGGCATGACGAATGCCCTTTGAGTTCACAGCATCGGCAACCACATTGTTATATCCCTCCACTGGACAATCGTTGTAACCCTTGATGGGCATCTCCATATTACTCTGACCTGCACATACCCAAACCTCACCACTCAGGATGTTGCTCAGGGTGGTCTTCTCACCATCATCGAAGGTTATACTCAGGGGAGTAAACGAAGCAGCTGGTGTCATCACTTTGACCATCCATTTGCCTTGCGAGTCAACTTTAGCGCTATAGGTGACGTCATTCCAAGAAACCGTCACCTTCACCGTTTTACCCGCATCAGCCCATCCCCATAAACGAGCCTCTGTCTGCTGTTGCAATACCATGTTGTCACCTACCAGGTGTGGCAACCTCACCTTTGCTTCTGCGCTGATTCCCAGAATTATAGCCAGCGCCATCAGTCCAAAATACTTTTTCATAGTATATTATTTTTCAATAGTCAACACCTTTATCGCAGCTCTAACAACTTCTGCATCCGTCACCATTTGCGAATACTCGTCAATCTTCACCGTTCCACCCATCGAAACCTTGGAATTGCGATACTTCATGGGGCTTTCCATAGCTTTTCGACCTGAGAAATGAAACTCGGTAGCCCCCGTTTCTTCAGCAATCTTGCGGATATTCTGCGGATTGATTCCACATCCAGGCATGATGATGATGCGTCCAGCTGCTTGTTCTACCAATTTCTTTATTAACGGAATGCCCTCTTTTGCAGTAGGTTGCTGACCAGAAGTCAGAATCCTGTCGCATCCTAATTCGATGATATCCTCAAGTGCTTGGAATGGGTCTCTACACATGTCAAAAGCTCGGTGAAAGGTGATGCTTTCCCCTTGGGTTTCCTTCAACACCTTTTTCATAGCTTCTTTATCAACATCTCCCTCAGGGGTCAGACAACCAATAACAAAGCCATCTACATCGTACTTCTGAGCCGAGACAATATCCAAACGCATAATATCTAACTCATATGTTGAGTAGCAGAAATCTCCTCCACGAGGACGGATGAGTACATGCAGCTTGGTATTCTTCAAATCATTTGCAACTAATGCTATTTCGCCTATTGAAGGAGTGGTGCCTCCCTCGGGAATGCTGGCACAAAGTTCCACCCTGTCGGCCCCTCCCAGTTGCGCTTGAAAGACGCTTTCCGCCGAATTGGCACAGATTTCAATCTTATATTTATCCACAATCGTTGTTTTTCCTGCAAATATAGTGTTTTTATTCTTATTTTTATTACTTTTGCCATTCAATTAATAACCTAAATAGTGAGAAAACTGTAGAAATGAGAAAATGGCGTATTGAAGATTCAGAAGAACTCTACAACGTCAAGGGGTGGGGCGCTTCGTACTTTGGTATCAATGACAAGGGTCATGTGGTCGTTACTCCCCTGAAAGATGGGGTGGAAGTCGATTTGAGAGAGCTGGTGGATGAGCTGGCGTTACGAGACGTAACGGCTCCTATGCTGGTGCGTTTCCCTGATATCCTCGACAATCGTATCGAGAAGATTTCTCATTGCTTCAAGCGGGCGGCAGAGGAATATGACTATAAGGCTCAGAACTTCATCATCTATCCCATCAAAGTGAACCAGATGAGACCTGTGGTAGAGGAGGTGGTGAGTCATGGAAAGAAGTATAACCTCGGATTGGAGGCAGGCTCAAAGCCTGAACTGCATGCCGTGATTGCTACCAACATGGACTCTGATTCACTGATTATCTGCAACGGTTATAAGGACGAGAGTTACATCGAATTGGCATTGCTGGCACAGAAAATGGGCAAACGCATCTTCCTGGTGGTGGAAAAGATGAACGAGCTCCGACTCATTGCCAAGGTTGCCAAGACCTTGAACCTGCGCCCCAACATTGGTATCCGCATCAAGTTGGCTTCTTCAGGTAGCGGAAAGTGGGAGCAGAGTGGTGGCGATGCCAGCAAGTTTGGCCTCACATCCAGCGAGTTGCTCGAAGCGCTCGACTTCCTCAAGGAGAAGAAGATGGAAGATTGCCTGAAGCTGATTCACTTCCACATTGGCAGTCAGGTTACCAAGATACGCCATATTCAGACGGCTCTCGTGGAGTCGTCGCAGTTCTATGTACAGCTGCATCGCTTGGGCTTCAATGTCGAGTTTGTGGATATCGGTGGTGGCTTGGGTGTGGATTACGATGGTACTCGTTCGGGCACCAACGAGGGTAGTGTGAACTACTCCATCCAGGAGTATGTGAACGATGCCATTTCTACCTTGGTGGACATCAGCAATAAGAACAAAATCCCACATCCCAACATCATCACTGAGAGTGGTAGGGCTCTGTCAGCTTATCACTCAGTGCTGATTTTCGACGTGCTGGAAACGGCGCATCTGCCTGAGTGGGACGATGATATCGACATCAAGCCTGAAGATCATGAACTGGTGCGTGAATTGTATTCTATTTGGGATAAACTGAATCAGAACACCATGCTTGAGGCCTTCCACGATGCTGAGCAGATTCGCGATGAGTCGCTGAATTTGTTCAGTCATGGGTTGGTGGATCTGCAGACTCGTGCCCAGATTGAGTGCCTGTATTGGAGCGTGATGCACGAAGTGAACCACATTGCCCAGAACTTAAAGCATACGCCTGATGAGTTGCGAGGCTTGCCAAAGCTGTTGGCTGACAAATATTTCTGCAACTTCTCACTGTTCCAGTCGTTACCTGACTCTTGGTCAATTGACCAGATTTTCCCCATCATGCCGTTGCAACGCTTGGATGAGAAGCCTGACAAGGAAGCTACCTTGCAGGACATCACTTGCGACTCCGATGGTAAGATTGCCAGCTTCATCACCACCCGCAGTGTGTCGAACTACCTTCCTGTGCACTCGCTGAAGCCGAAAGAACATTATTACTTGGGTGTCTTCTTGGTGGGCGCTTATCAGGAAATCTTGGGAGATATGCACAACTTGTTTGGCGATACCAATGCCGTGCATATATCTGTGGATGAGAAGGGTTACAGCATCGATCAGGTGATTGATGGCGAAACGGTGGCCGAGGTGCTCGATTATGTGCAGTTCAGCCCGAAAAAGCTGGTGCGCACATTGGAGACTTGGGTAAGTAAGAGTGTGAAGGAGGGTAAGATTTCAGTGGATGAGGGCAAGGAGTTCCTCTCCAACTACCGCTCTGGTTTGTATGGTTATACATATCTTGAATAATGGATAAGCTGACAATAATTAAAGTAGGTGGAAAGATTGTCGAGGAGCCTGCCAGTCTTCAACGGTTGTTGGATGACTTTGCCGCCATTGATGGCCCCAAGGTACTGGTGCATGGAGGAGGCCGCTCTGCCACAAAGATAGCTGCACAGCTGGGCATTGAAAGCCAGATGGTGAATGGCCGACGCATTACTGATGCACCTATGCTGCAGGTGGTTACAATGGTATATGGCGGTTCGGTGAACAAAAACATCGTGGCTGGCCTACAAGCCCGAAACATCAATGCAGTAGGCCTCACTGGTGCCGACATGAATGTGATCCTTTCTGATAAACGTCCTGTGAAAGACATTGATTATGGCTTTGTGGGCGATGTGAAACA
>CACZRQ010000146.1 GCA_902783615.1 uncultured Bacteroidales bacterium
CATTGCCCGTTACGACCATCAGGTGAGTCGCATCGAATGGAACAGTT
The DNA here is from genome assembly GCA_902783615.1 of uncultured Bacteroidales bacterium. GTDB lineage: Bacteria > Bacteroidota > Bacteroidia > Bacteroidales > Bacteroidaceae > Bacteroides. Next base: position 48 of record CACZRQ010000146.1, read on the forward strand.
TGGATAGCATCCCACTCTATATCATCAGTTTGGAGGGGCATGACGAGCCCATCTTCATCAATGCATCCACCCCCTTCGTGAAGCCATTCTATCTCTCAGGCGAGGAGGCAACGGATGCCGTGAGGCTGTTTAGCCAGGCCGACAGTGTGACCACCGAATTGCTCACGGAATACGATGACTATTATGTGGATTTGTATCATGAGCTCACCCTGCCCGTGTGGAAAACCACGGCGGATGACCATACTTACTACATCAACCCTCGCACGGGTGCTTACCAGCGTTTCAACTCGGAGAGCAAATGGCTGTATCTGAAGCATCATGCTCTCCAAGTTATACGGTATAAATTGTTTGCCAAGCATCCTGAGCGATGGGAGCCTGTGATGTGGACAGTGCTGATACTGGGCGCTTTCCTATCGCTGATAGGAGTGCTGAGATTGACGAGAAAATTATATAACAAACAAAAATGATATGATGAATTTAAAGAGTTTTTTAGGCTTAGTGGCAGTTGCCCTGATGGCAGCTTGCACGACAGAGAAGCCAGCAGATGAAAATCCTGTGCTGACCATCGAAGGTGGTCAGGTGCAGGGCGTGTTAACCGATTCCACTAATGTGATGGTTTACAAAGGCATTCCTTACGCAGCACCTCCTGTGGGAGATTTGCGATGGAAGCGTCCACAACCCGTGAAGCCTTGGGAAGGTGTGTTGGTTGCCGACAAATGGGGCAATGCCTCCATTCAGGCCGACCATAACCCAGGCGAGTTCTATACCGAAGAGTTCTACTTTGGTGGCGACCCAGCCCGCAGTGAGGATTGCCTCTACCTGAATGTGTGGGCACCTGCCCAGACGGTTGGCAAAACAGATGCCAAGTTGCCTGTGGCCATGTGGGTGCATGGTGGTGCCTACAGTGCCGGATGGGGACACGAGATCACGATGGATGGCGACGCTTGGGCAAAACGTGGTGTCATTCTGGTAACCATCAATTACCGTTTGGGTGTGTTGGGTTTCCTGTCTCATCCGTTGCTCTCGAAAGAAGATGTGGATGGAGTGTCGGGCAACTATGGCACTTGGGACCAGGTGGCTGCCTTGAAGTGGATCAAGAAGAACATTGCCCAGTTTGGTGGTGACCCCGACAACATCATGATTTTCGGACAGAGTGCAGGTGCTGCCAGCATCAAGAATCTGGTGGTTTCCAACGAGTCGAAGAAACTGGTGAGCAAGGCCATCATCCAGAGCATCGGTGGTTTGGGCGAGGTGATTCCTGGTCCTGCACAGGATGTGGCTGAAGCACAGGGCAAGGATATCATGGACGCAGGGGGTCTGACCACATTGGAGGCCATGCGTGCTGCCACTCCTGCCCAGCTGAGCGAGGCTTTCAGCAAGTATATGGCTGAGAAGAAGACATGGGTGATGCTGGTACCTCATACCGATGGCCGACTGCTGGGCAAGCCTTTCACTGAGGCTGCCATGGACAACACCATTGCCGATATCCCTTATATGCTGGGTTCTACGCTCGATGACATGATGCCTACCATGGGCGAGGGCATCGACCAGTTTGCTTTCTTGCGTGAGACACAGAGCAAGAATCCTGTGTATGCCTATCGTTTCGACCGTCGTTTGCCAGGCGAACCCAACACGGCTTATCATTCTTCTGAGCTGTGGTTCGTGTTCAAGACGCTGAAGAACAGTCGCCGTCCGTTTACGCCAGCCGACTATGAGCTGAGCGAACGCATGGTGGATTATTGGACTAACTTTGCCAAGTATGGCAATCCGAATGGAAATGGTGTGGATGGCGAGTGGAAGGCCGACACCCAAGCCAATCCGTTTGTGATGCATTTAGATGTGAAATGAAAAGATTCTTCTTACATATCATGTGTTTTCTGTCGATTGGAGCGTTCGCACAGAACGCCCCATTGACACTGCACTACAACCGTCCTGCCACCTATTTCGAGGAGGCTCTGGTGATTGGCAACGGCACTTTGGGAGGTATTGTCTATGGAGGTACTCGCATAGACAAGATTTCGCTGAACGACATTACGTTGTGGACTGGTGAGCCTGACAAGGAGGTGACCACTCCCGATGCCTACAAAGCCTTGCCTGAGATTCGCCGTCTGCTCGACAACGAGGACTACAAAGGGGCTGAAGAGGCCAACAAGCAGATTCAAGGACACTACAGCGAGAACTATCAGCCATTGGGGAAACTCACCATCGACTATGGCACAGAAAGAGAGGAAGTGAATGGTTATGAACGTAGCCTCGACATCAGCAATGCCATTGCCTCAACCAAATACCAAAGGGAGGGCAATCTTGTTTCAACCGAGTATTTCGCTTCGGCACCCGATTCCGTATTGGTCATCAGAATCATATCTTCTCAAGGCATCAACGCCAGATTATCCTTTACCTCGCAATTGCCTTGTGCCGTTCACACAGCAGACCAAGAAATCATTGCCGATGGCTATGCTGCCTATCATTCTTTCCCCAATTACTATGGCGACTTACCCAACAGCCACAAACATTTCTACGACCCAGAACGTGGCATCCATTTCCGTACCATCATCAAGGCCATTGCCAAGGATGGCCAGGTGAGAAGCTTCCCCACAGGCGATTTGAAGTTGGAGAACTGCCATGAAGTGATGCTGCTGATTACCAATGTAACCAGCTTCAACGGCTTCGACAAGGATCCTGTTCGTGAGGGGAAGCCATATCAGACATTAGCCAGACAACGCATCTACCAGGCAAGTGGCTCGTCATACCAGCAACTATTAGACAGGCATACAACCGATTACAAACGATATTTCAACCGTGTTTCTTTGTCGTTGGGAAAGACCGACAGTCAGATTGCTGCCTTGCCAACCGATGAGCAGTTGTTGCTTTATACCGACAAGGGCATTGCCAATCCTGAGTTGGAGGCTCTCTATTTCCAGTTTGCCCGTTACCTGCTCATTGCCTGCTCACGCACGACAGGTGTGCCAGCCAACCTGCAAGGACTCTGGAACGAATACCTGTTGCCTCCTTGGAGCAGCAACTACACCACGAACATCAATTTGGAGGAGAATTACTGGGCAGCAGAGGTGACCAACCTCCCCGAGATGCATCAACCTTTGTTCGACTTTATCGAGAATCTCAGTCAGACGGGACGCATCACAGCCCAGAACTATTATGGCATCGACCAAGGCTGGTGTCTGGCGCACAACTCCGACATCTGGGCCATGACGAACCCAGTGGGCTTGCGCAAAGGTGACCCCTGTTGGGCAGATTGGAACATGGGTGGTGCCTGGACAGCAACCCACATCTGGGAGCATTATCAATTCACGCAAGATATTGATTTTCTGAAGCAGTACTATCCTTTGCTGAGAGATGCAGCCCTGTTCTGCATGAACTGGTTGGTGGAGAAAGACGGACATCTGCTCACCTCGCCTGGCACATCGCCCGAAAACATCTATCTGACTGACGATGGTTTCAAGGGAGCTACCTTATATGGATCGACAGCCGACTTAGCCATGATCCGTGAATGTCTGCAGGATGCCACTGATGCAGCTTTAGTATTGAACATAGACAAAGAGTTGCAGAAGCAGTTCAAGCAGACTGTGAACAAGCTGTTGCCATATCAGGTAGGAAAGGACGGCAAGTTGCAGGAGTGGTATCACGACTGGCAAGATGCAGAGCCAACACATCGCCATCAGTCGCATCTCTTTGGTCTGTATCCTGGCCATCATATCACAGTGGACGGCACACCCGACTTAGCCAAGGCAGCTGCCAAGACACTTGAAATCAGGGGATTCAACACCACTGGCTGGAGTGCTGGTTGGCGAGTGAATCTCTATGCCCGTTTGCAAGACAGTGCGAATGCCTATAAGATCTTCCAGAAACTGCTACACTATGTGAGTCCGGATGGCTATACAGGCAAGGATGCCCATCGGGGTGGAGGCACCTACCCCAACCTGCTGGATGCCCATTCTCCCTTCCAGATTGACGGCAACTTCGGTGGTTGTGCCGGCATGGCTGAGATGTTGATACAATCCAGTTCTACCGACATCTGGCTGTTGCCTGCATTGCCTGAACAATGGACAGATGGCGAGGTGAAAGGCATCTGTGCCCGTGGTGGATTTGTAATAGATATGGTTTGGAAAAACGGCCAGGTTGACAGTCTGACCATCCATGCCCGCCAAGACAGCAAAACCACCTTGCATTATAACGGTAAGTCGAAGATAATCAAACTGAAAGTTAACGAAGCGAACATCATTAACCTTTAAATAACGGCAATATGAAAATCAACCATTTACTTTTCATTTCCGTGCTGGCGTTGGCATCTTGCACCACGTCGCAGGAAAAGGCTACCGAGCAGCCTCAACAACCAGTTCAAACAAGTGAAGCAGTGGATTACAAGCCCATGGCCAATCCGATTAAGAAGGAGAAGTTTGCGCAGATCAACATCGTGGTAGGCGACATCTACAAGGCTGCCAAGGCATGGGCTGCCATATTGGACATCCCTGTGCCTGAAGTGAGAACCAACCACCTGGAATACAAGCCTGAGTTCCCTTACACCTATCGTGGAGAGCCCAGCAGCTGCGACCTGCTGGTGTGCGACATCGACATGGGTGGTTGGGTACTCGAGTTGCATCAGGCCGACGAGAAAGCCAGCTCTTTCCGTGAGTTCTACGACAAGCATGGCAATGGTGTCCACCACCTCGGCTTCGAGGTTGGCGAGCTGCGCGATGAGGTCATCCAGGAGCTCTCTGCCCTTGGCTTCAACACCGATCGTACTTTCGGTGCCTACACTGGCAGCAGCTGGACCATCGTTGATAGTGAAGACATCTTAGGTGTCAATCTGAACATCAAGCCTGTCAGGTAAACTGAAATAGTGTTCTGTCAATTACTGATGTTTAGGTAGTGATTATGTTCAAAATAGGATATAATTTGCCTGCAATTTCTGACGCCTTCAGCGTCATAAAATTGAAATTATTTTTGAACACCATAACAATCTGGACGACAGAACATCGACAGGAGCAAAGGAAACCCCTGTAAAACAGCTAAAATTTGGAAGTGGTCATCCAAAGGTTCAGTTTCTCCCAAAATGCAGGAATTCTGACGCAGATGGGGACATTGGCATCTGGCTCATGAACGGCCATGCCCCGTTCTTCGAGATACTGTTGGCGAAGGTGCTTTACGGCAGTACTGGTTTTGAGCGCATCAATGCATTCCATGTAGAGACGGAAGATCGTAGGATATAGGTGGATGAAATCGCTATTGATACGATCGGCCATCTGCTGGTGTTCATCGTCGAGTCTGAGCGTTTCGCCCTTCAGCAGGCGATCACGGAAATGATGAACGTTCTGCTTCATGCGATAGACATCGACACGATAGGCCAAATCCGACATATCGAGGGCATCAGCCATCTCCTTGTTGGGTACAGCCTTTTGCTTGTTGAGCATGGTCAGCAGGGAACGTAGGAAGATAAAACGGCCACGGGGATAGAACACCTGATGGGAGTAGGCAATCAATTGCGACACGATACGAATCTTTTCCTCATCGCTGATGCTCCCCTCACCCACTAATGAGTGTGCTTCGCTGTTTCCCTGCATAGAAAAGATCTGTCCTTCAGCCTCAGCACGATTGCTCAGATAGTTGCGGAAGGTGTTTAGCAGCCACACCTCGAAAGCCTCCTTTTTCTTAATACTGTGCAGAACCTGATACGGAGAATGGCCACACTCGCGAAGATAGAGGAAGAAGTCGTCGATGACATCCTCATAATCGTCGCAGAGACGGTTGCTATAGGCTTCGTAACGTTCATGCAAGGGGTGCTTCAAACGGTCGTGTAACAGATAGTACATCGCCTCGTCGTCTCCCTTGAGAATCATCTCCACAAAGTCTGGCACAGGGATGCCGGCAAAGCGATTAACCTTAGATTTCTTGGAAGGGGCGAAATCCTGTGGGATATTCATCCAACATTGCCGTTCTTGCTCTGGCATCTTTTCGATGGCGTAACGGAGCATGGTGCGAGGCATCTCATGGGCGTGTTGACGAAGGAATTCACGAAGGAGTTCCATTGAGCATCGCTTGCCCATCTCGCGAAGCATCCAACCCACGGCCTTGTGCATCAGGTCGTGCGGATGGTGCAAGTGTATCTCTGCATAACGCAGACACCACGACGGATCGCCCATCTGCGAGGTCTTCCACGAACAGACGATGCTCATGCGTTGCTTCCAAAGGCAGGTGCTTTGGGCAAGTTCATCGAGAGTTTTTATCTTCTGGTCCTTATCGCCCAGGTTAGTCGGTAGCATCAGCCAATGCCCCAAGATCTTAGGTACGGAGAGATCGACGAGGTCCCAGTTGTTCGCCTGCCCAGCATAATTGAGGTACATTGTCAGAATCTCGTCACGCTCATGGATAGCCTTTTCGTCATTCTCCAATCGTTTGGTGGCCAGTTTCTCGAACTTCTCCACCAGTATCAGCAGGCCGCAGAGCCTCACCTCATGCCATCGGTTCATCAGCAGTTCAGGCACTTCGCTCAAGGGAAAGTCCTTCCATGCATTCTTAACGACCTCGCGTGTCTGGGGCACCTTCAGTCCAAGGAACTCATCGCCCTCACCATACTCACCTGGTCCTGTTTTGAAGAACCCCATAAGTATCCGTCGCTGCTCCTCATTCTGCAGCGATTCCATATAAGCGATTATTTCCTTGGCAATCATTTCATTTGGTCTTTGAATGCAAAGATACAAAATCATTTTAATAAGCCAAGACTTTAAACTTGACTTTTTTGTATAATGTTACTAAAGTTTCGCGAGTGATGCCTTTAGGCATCAGTTTGTTAACGTATTTGCGAAACTTAAGTAAAAGAATAAAGAAGAATAAAAGAGAATAAAGAAGAATAAAAGCATTCTTTGCCTTATGAAAAAGTCCATCTATAATCGTATTAAGATGATTGGTTTCTGATGCTCGTTTCGCATACTTGGGAAAAACATTCGTTTCAGCTGATCACTGAAATCCTTGTCATTGTAAACTATCCACACAATGCGGTTTTGAATGATGTACGTCATAAGCGTTCAATGTTTATGGTTATATGAAATTCGCCCTCCAAGCAACATGCCACACAGAATCTCCAATCCCCAAGCTTGGAGGAAGGTGATTTCGGGAAGGTTGAAAAGCTTTGGCAGTAGCCAGTTCCAAAGGAATTGGACGGGCCAAGCGAACACTAAGGATAATGCTAACCCGATTAGGAGTGCAGCTAAGCATCCTAATATCGTTGTTAGGCAGGAGTCAAGAAAACGATTCATATTTCTATTACTTTATTTGGTTCAAATCCGTTTGTTAAATCTGCGAATTGTCCCACAGCTCCATGTGGAGGTCACTCATGTATTGTATTCTCATTGTCTTGTATTGTTTGTTCTACTTTCTACTTATAAGTAGGAATAAATACGAAATGTTACATCGTGGAAGAGAAAAAAATGATAGGTACATACGAAAAAAGGTTGGAAAGCATTGCTGACTATCCAACCTATTCGTTCTTATTGTGTTTGCACTTTGTCTCTACAACGGGAGCTTTGCCAACAATTGACTTGTCTTTGCCCAATAATAGTATGCCTCTGGCAATCCAATGCGCAACTTGTTCAGTTTGGTTGTCAAAACTGGAGCAATCTGTAAATCCTCACTAAAATGAGTGGTGGGGAATCGTTCGACGGTTTTCTGCCCTTTCTCTATAAGGGTAGCTAAGTATGCTGCCTTTGATGCATCAATAATGGCCTCTTCTATACGGTAGGCACTCTTATACATAAATGGCTTGATACTGATAATTCC
>CACZRQ010000147.1 GCA_902783615.1 uncultured Bacteroidales bacterium
TAGTAATCAAAAACAATCGAAGATGGCGAAGCTGGTGCCTGTGATGCTGTGCTTCTTCGCCATGGGCTTTGTCGATTTGGTTGGCATCGCCTCAAATTATGTGAAAGACGACTTGCAGCTGACGGACTCGGTCGCTAACATTTTCCCGTCACTTGTGTTCTTCTGGTTCCTGATCTTCTCTGTGCCAACAGGCATGTTGATGAACAAGATTGGACGAAAGAAAACCGTGTTGTTGTCACTCATCGTGACGGTGTTCTCTTTGCTGCTGCCGTTGTTCGGCAACAACTTTGGCATCATGCTGGTGGCGTTCTCGCTGCTGGGCATTGGCAACGCTTTGATGCAGACTTCGCTCAATCCGTTGGTATCTACCATCATCGGAGGTGAGAATCTGGCTTCTACGCTCACGTTTGGCCAGTTCATCAAAGCCATCGCTTCGTTCATCGCCCCCTATCTGGCCATGTGGGGAGCTACCCATGCGATTCCCGATTTGGGCTATGATTGGCGTGTGCTGTTTGCCATCTTCTTGGTGGTGGGCGTCATCGCTACCTTGGCGCTGGGTGTTACCAAGATTGACGAGGAGCCCATTGAGGGCAAGCCATCCACCTTTATCGAGTGCCTGCAGCTACTGGGTAAGCCCATCGTGCTGCTGTCGTTCTTCGGCATCATGTGCCATGTGGGCATCGATGTGGGTACCAACACCACAGCTCCCAAGATCCTGATGGAGCGTTTGGGCATGACCCTCAATGAGGCTGCCTTTGCCACCAGTCTGTATTTCATCTTCCGTACACTGGGATGCCTCACTGGCTCTTTCTTCCTGCGCATCATGAAGGCTCGCACCTTCTTCACCATCAGCGTGATTATGATGGCGTTGAGTATGGCTTTGCTGTTCACTGGCCAGACCCAGTGGATGCTCTATCTTGGCATCGCTCTGGTGGGGTATGGCAACTCTAACATCTTCTCCATCGTGTTCAGCCAGGCATTACTCTCTGTGCCCGACAAGCAGAACGAGGTGAGTGGTCTGATGATCATGGGCCTGTTTGGCGGAACCATCTTCCCATTGATCATGGGCTTTGCCAGCGATGCTGTGGGTCAGGCTGGTGCCGTGATTGTTATGGCCATTGGCGTGGTTTATCTGTTGACGTTTATCAAACAAGTAAAAGCATAAGAGTATGAAAGATATAGTTGTTGGAATGGGTGAGGCGTTGTTCGACTGCCTGCCCGAAGGAAAGAAGATAGGTGGTGCTCCTGCCAATTTCGCCTATCATGTGTCGCAGTTCGGTTTCAAGAGCTGTGTAGTGAGTGCCGTTGGCAACGATGAGGATGGCGATGAGATTATGCTCATCTTCAACCAGCGTAACTTGAACACCTTGATTGAACGTGTGCCGTTCCCAACAGGAACAGTGCAGGTTACGTTGGACGAGAAGGGTGTTCCCTCCTACGAGATCAAGAAAGGTGTGGCTTGGGATAACATTCCATTCACGGATGAGCTGAAGGAGTTGGCCCACAATGCCCGTGCCGTATGCTTTGGCTCATTGGCTCAGCGAAATGCGGTCAGCCACGACACCATTGTGAAGTTCCTGGATGAGATGCCTCAGGATGACGATACGTTGAAGATTTTCGACATCAATCTGCGTCAGAACTTCTATTCGGCCAATTTGCTGGAGGAGTCGATGGGTCGTTGTAATGTGCTGAAGATTAACGATGAGGAGCTGGAGTTGGTAAGCCGCATGTTTGGCTTCCATGCCATCTCTCAGGCTGACAAATGCTGGATTCTGTTGGCTAAGTATGGTTTGAAGATGCTCATCCTGACTTGTGGCGTGGATGGTAGCTATGTGTTCACTCCTGGCAAGGTTTCATTCCAACCCACACCTCGTGTGGCAGTGGCCGATACCGTTGGTGCTGGCGATAGCTTTACTGGTGCCTTCACCGCTGCCATCTTGGCTGGCAAGCCTGTTGAGGAGGCTCATGAGCTGGCTGTTGCAGTCAGTGCGTTTGTCTGCACCCAGAGTGGCGCCATGCCTGTGCTCCCCGATGAGTTGAAGAAACGCCTGCAATAAAGGGCGACAGTGTCCCTTCATTGTCAACAAAGTAATGAAAACAGAAACTGCTGGTTGACGTAATCCCATCTCACATTTCCGAAACGGATAAGACGGGCAAGGAGGGCGATGACTTTATAACGGGGAAGACGCGAGAGGTGAACAATCTGCTTGAGCGTATATTGCTTCTGCATGATGCTGAGCAATAGCTGGATGTCGTCGTTATAGGCAAGCATTGAACCTTGGGGCTTTTGTGATTCGCGCCACAGGGCAAGATGGACGGGTGAGGCAACGATATTCTCGTCGTTGATGCGGATATATGCCCGCATACGGCCTTGCTCGTCTATGGCACAAATGGGGCGCTTGGCGGAAGGTGGCACTGTGGCAACAACAATGGTACGGAGCCCTCGGGCTCCGTTTACCGTATCCGACGGGGGCACATGATAGGTGTCGAACTTGATGCTTGCCTCTGGCTTGCAATAATTGTATGCGGCTTGGTGCATCATGTAAATCTCCTCCTCGCTACGTACACCTGCGAGATGACCATCATCACGAACGCCAATGAGCAGACGGCCTCCATCGGTATTGGCAAAAGCCGATACCGATTTTGCCAGTTTGCAGGCATCAGCAACACGATATTTGAAATCTTGCAGCTGGTGTTCGCCTTCGCGAATGAGACTGAGAAGATAATGCTTGTCATCCATATTGGGTGCAAAATATACTAATTATCTGTAAGTTTCAACCACAACTTATACTTGTTATTCACAGAATTCCATGATAGCACTGACTTCACTGCCTACAGAGAGGGCAATGACGATTCCAGCATCTGTATGATAGATGGTTGGAATTAACCAATCGCCCAATTTGGCAGCTACTCGGTATTCCACGCGAAGGCCGCGAACCACGAATGTCTCTGGCAAAAGTTCCATCGCCATGCGGATATAGTTGGCGTTGTTCAAGTGGCGATTGTAGTCTATGTCAGCTCGAAGCACCTTGATGGGTTCCAGTGTCTCGCCTTCTGTTTTAGGCAGGATGATACGTCGATCCTTGTAGTTCATCTCCAACTGAGGCTCAATGTTCATGGATTGGATGGTTGCATCATCCACGCGTTTCAGTTTGCCAGCTGCCTTATCGACAAATGCGCCCATGCTCCAAGTTTTGTAGCACGGCTCGCCCTGTGCATCATAGATGAATGTATTGCGGAATCCGAACATCGGTTTCATGCCATAGATAGAAGTGGTTACCGTCAGCTCTTCCTTATAGTTGGGCACACGGATAACCTCTACCTGACGGGTAGCCAACAGCTGAGCCATGTTTTGTTTCAGGAAATAGTCCTTGACCATAGGCTCGCAATCAATCCACATTTCTGAGCAGTCCTGCATCATCTGGAGGGCAGAGTAGAGTTTCAGCTTTCCCTCGCTGTCGCAAGTGCTTGTTGTCACCTTGTATTTTAAACTGTACATGTTGTTGTTCCTTTTGTTTATTGCGTGCAAAGTTACGGAAAGTCGAGAGAAAAGCCAAATATATTTGGGCTTTTCCGAGACGGAGTAACTTATCTAAAGTTACGGATAATCGAGGGCAGAACAAAATAAGCTCGCTTATTTTTTATGCCGAGATGGAGTAGCTGTTTTCCTTCAGCTATATGTTATTTATCAAAATGGTGCTATTTCTTTGCATGGAATTGCACGAAAACGGTCGCTAACATGGTAAAAACAACCCCTTAGCGACCGTTTTCGTGCATTTTCTTTGGCTGTTTGAAGAAAAAGGAGTACCTTTGCGACACAACTAAAGAACAAAAAATCATGATGGTATGAATAAACTTTTCATTGGACGCGAAAAAGAACAGCTGCAGTTGAAGGAATACCTCAACTCTGAACAGTCTGAATTCATTGCAGTATATGGGCGTAGGCGTGTGGGCAAGACGTTCCTCATACAGAAAGTCATAGGCAGTGACTATGCCTTTTACGTGGCTGGCATGAACAAGGTCTCGATGCACATCCAGTTGAAGAACTTCATGCAGGGTATCAAGAAGATTAATCCTGAAGTGCCTCTTGCAAAGACATGGCTTGATGCTTTCATATCGTTGGAGAATTATTTGGAATCCCTGCCGGAGGGAAAGAAGATTGTCTTTATCGACGAAATGCCTTGGATGGACACTCCTCGCTCCAATTTCATCAGCGGCTTGGAGCATTTCTGGAATTCGTGGGCATCATGGCGCGATGACATCAAACTGATAGTCTGTGGAAGTGCGACATCTTGGATTATCAACAACCTGATTAAGAACAGAGGTGGCCTTCATAACCGCGTAACCCACAAGATTCCGCTGAAACCCTTTACGCTGAAAGAATGCCAAATGTATTTCGATGCAAGGGGATTCCGCTTGTCAGCAAAGCAGATTGCCGAGTGCTATATGGTTCTTGGTGGTGTACCTTTCTATCTGTCAAAAATGAACAAAGGTGAAGGAGTGGCACAGAACATCGACAGGCTTGTCTTTGCTGAGGATGGCGAATTGCATGACGAGTTCCAAAGTTTGTACAACTCACTGTATAAGAATGCCGTCAACCACATCAAGATTGTTACCGCATTGGCGACCAAAGGAAAGGGACTGACCCGACAGGAAGTACTTGAAAAGACCAAGCTCTCCGACAATGGCAAGTTCTCCATGATGCTTGAAGAGTTGGAAAGTTGTGGGTTTATCCGCAGTTATGAACCTTTTATCATGACAAACGGAAACCAGACAAGCCAGAACTCCAGGGAAAGAAAAAACGCAGATACGCTTTACCAACTTGTCGATTCGTTCACCCTGTTCTACTTTCAGGTCATGAAGAAGGCTGATGCCCACGATGCCAATTATTGGTCAAACAACCAAAACTCCCATGTTTACAGCACATGGAGTGGGCTTTCGTTTGAAATGCTGTGTTTGAACCACGTGGAGCAAATAAAAAAGGCATTGGGCATATCTGGCATAACAGCCAATGTCTTTTCGTGGTACGGCAAAGGAGAACAGCGTTCAGCACAGATTGATATGCTTATCGACCGTGCAGACAGGACTATCAACATCTGTGAAATGAAGTTTTGGAACAGGCCATACGCTATGACCGCTAAGGATGAGGATGACATTGAACGCAAGGTCTCAACTTTCATCGAGACAACTAACACCGACAAGAATGTCATTGTTACTATGATAACCACCAAGGGCATTGAAAGGAATGAGTATTCTGAATGCATCCAGCGCGAACTCATCTTAGACGATTTGTTCTGCTGATGACAAATCAATTACAAAAGATCCACAAATGATGCCTTTAGGCATCAGATAAGGGTAGCCAGCCGTTTTAACGGCTGGTATTCAAGGTTATCCCATTTCTGCATGCCTTTAGGTATGCGATAGGGGCAAAGCATCAAAGGAACATCTCCAATATAACCAGTAAGTAGCCCCAATGCAACAAGGATGCTGCAAACGAGCAGCACCCATTCATGTTCAGTAGATGTCCAGTACTTGTCCAGTACTTGTCCAGTACTTGTCCAGTATTTGTCCAGTAAATGACTGAACAAGTACCGAGCATATAGCAAGCATATAGCGTACAAGGATAGAAGGAACATCGAAGCAACACTGGAGCTAAAGTATGGGAAGAGCGGAGATTCTCAAATAGGCAAAAGTGTTATATTATGGCTCCGAACGAGACTAAACAAAATGATATCATGATCTTTCTTCCGTTCTTCCGCTAAATCGAGATAATACATATATAATATGGACTATCATAGCGGAAGATGTGGCGGAAGAAGCGGAAGAAGAACGGTGATTTTAGACCAAAAACTACAAATATTCGTTCGATGAATGCATCTTCTTGAACGAAATATTGGGAATGCCTTGATGATAGAAACCCTTTTTGGCAGAATGTCATTTGATGTGTTCCAAAGAAATAATCATTATTCTGCTCATGGAATCATGTAAACAGCTGTCATTCAATGTTAGTTGAGTCCGCATGAGTCCGTCATTACCAGACTCTTAGTCTGTAACTAACGGACTCTTGGTCTGCAACTACCTGACTGTCGGTCTGTAACTAACAGACTAACTATCGCA
>CACZRQ010000148.1 GCA_902783615.1 uncultured Bacteroidales bacterium
CAGATCATCCTGTTTATCTTGGGCGGCATCCTGATTGTTTCGGTGCTGATTGACAGGTCGCCTGCCACTCTGTTTGCTGGCTTGGGTGCTTCTGCAGCCGTGCTGATGTTGGTGTTCAAAGACAGTATCCTGGGTTTTGTGGCTGGTGTGCAGCTTTCTGGCAATGATATGTTGCGGGTGGGCGATTGGATTCAGCTGTCGAATGGTGCTGCCAACGGTATTGTGACAGAGATTACGCTGAATACGGTGAAGATCCAGAATTGGGACAAGACCATTACTACCATTCCGCCTTATACGTTGGTGAACACCACGTTCCAGAACTGGCGAGGGATGCAGGAGAGTGGGGGACGAAGGGTGAATAAGTTGATTCATCTGGATTTGAATACCTTGAAGTTCTGCTCGCCCGAGTTTATTGAGAAGATGAAGAAGGAGATTCCGCTGATGGCTGACTATGAGGTGGCTGAGGGTGCCCAGCCAACGAATGCGCAGCTGTTCCGCGTGTATGTGGAGCGGTATTTGGAGACTTCGCCAATGGTGAATCAGGAGATGCAGATCATTGTGGCTCAGAAGGAGGCAACACAGTTTGGTGTTCCCATCCAGATTTATTTCTTCCTGCACAATAAAGTATGGAGGGAGTATGAGCGCATTCAGTCGGATATCTTCGATCACTTCTTGGTGATGGTACAGGCTTTCGAGCTTCGCCTGTACCAATACCATTAGTATTTGAGGATAAAGTCGGCATAGATGGGCAGATGGTCGCTAAAGCCACCTTGGTATTTCAAACCCGAATAGGTGCGGAATGGCAGCTTGCCCCCATAGCGCTCATCGTCAACCAACAGGAAATCAGCCGTGAAGACATCGGCCTTGACAAAGAAGGCATCGTCTGACGGGATGATGTGGAACGAGCCTTTCTGTCGAAGCAGACGGCCATTGACAATGAGATGGTCGAGCGAGTTCCATTCGCCTCGATAGTGATAACTGCCATAATCCTTTAGGGCTTTCTCCTTGGCTGCCAACAGATGGTAGAGCCGCTTCTTCTCGGCCTTGAGAGTGGTGACGGGCTGTGCGCCCACTACCTCTTCCACAGAACGGTTGTTGTAATAATCGTTGAAATCGCCCATGATGACGATTTGTGCTTTCTTGCGGTCTTGCAGCAGACTATCCACTGCCTGCTTCAGCACACCAGCTGCCAAGATGCGATAAGGTTCCGACTCCTTTTCTCCACCAGATCGAGAGGGCAGATGGCACACAAACACATCGAGCAGCGAACTGTTGGGCAGCTGACCCGTGACGTGCAGGATATCGCGTGTGGCATTCTTCGTTTTCGTGAGAGGTGGCACGCGGTAGGTCTTGATGCTCACGGGCTTGAATACCTCACGCTGATAGAGCAGTGCCACATCGATGCCTCGCTGGTCAGGCGATTCAGTCATAACATAGCGATAGCCCGCTTCCTTGAGCAGTGATTTCTCCGTAAGGTCTGTGAGGCAATGATCGTTCTCCACCTCGCAAAGCCCCACTAAAGCAGGGGGAGTCCATTCGCCCACAGCAATGATGGCTCGCCCCAAGTCGTCGAGTTTCTTCTGATATTTCTGATAGTCCCAATGGCGTGTAGCCTCAGGCAGAAACTCATAGTCGTTCTTCAGCGAGTCGTGCTGGTAGTCGAACAGGTTCTCCACGTTGTAGCTCACAATGCGGAAGCGGTAGCTGTCTTGCCCAAGACAGCTACATGCTACCCACATCGCTATAAAGAGTATATGAAGTCGTTTCATAATCCTCAATCGTCAATTGGAGCGAAGCTCAATTGTCAATGGTCAATCGTTAGTTGGCACTTGCTTCAAAATATCCAGCAAATGCTGCCAAAACAGCTCCACCGTTGGAATGAGCATACGCTCATCAGGCGTGTGCACACCTCGCAGGGTAGGACCAAACGAAATCATGTCCAAGTTAGGATATTTCTCCAAGAACAGGCCGCACTCCAGACCTGCATGGATGGCCTTCACCTTGGGATCCTTGCCAAACAGGCGTTTGTAGCTCTCAACGGCAATCTGCAGAATCTCAGAGTGGGGGTTGGGCTTCCAGCCAGGATAGCCATCGCCATGACTCACCTCGGCACCACCCATCAAGAGAACTGTGCGCACCATGGTGGCGATATCCTCTTTCGACGATTCAGTGGAGCTGCGCTGACTTGTACCTAATATAATAAGGTGTTCGGCTGGGTTCATCTTCAAGGTGGCCAAGTTCGTACTGGTCTCTACCAGTCCTGGCACATCCTGACTCATGCAATACACACCATGCGGCATGGCATATAGCGTTTGGCAAAGACGTTTGGCGGTGTCGCAATCAATGGCGGTCTTGGGGGTATTGACGGTTTCCATCAGAATCTGAAGGCCTGGGTCAGTTACATAATACTCAGCCTGAACCTGAGATGTGAACACATTCAGCAGGGCACGCAGGTTGTGCTTATCGGCTTCCGGAATCGCCACAATGGCCTGTGCCACAGCGGGGATGGCGTTGTGCAGACTACCACCGCTAATCTCGCATAGATAGATATGGTATTGCTCGGCTGCTTGCATCAGGAAGCGATTCAGCACCTTGATGGCGTTGGCGCGACCATAGATGATGTCATCGCCCGAGTGTCCACCCAGCAGTCCTTTCACCTCGATGCGGCAAGCGTAGAAGTCGGCTGGCACCTCCACCTCTTGATAGGTGAACTTACCCACAGAATCCACACCACCAGCACAGCCGATGAAAATCTCACCTTCGTCTTCTGAGTCGAGGTTCAGCAGGATGTCGCCATGCATGAAACCGTCTTGAATCTCGAAGGCACCCGTCAGGCCAGTCTCCTCATCGCGTGTGAAGAGGCATTCCAGTGGCCCATGCTCGATGCTGTTGTCGGCCATCACAGCCAAACCAGTGGCTACTCCGATTCCATTGTCGGCACCTAAGGTTGTGCCCTTGGCTTTCAGCCACTCGCCGTCGATGTAGGTCTCGATAGGGTCTTTCAGGAAGTCGTGCTCCACGTCTTTCAGCTTATCGGGCACCATATCCATGTGTGCCTGCAGCACCACCGTCTTGCGATTTTCCAAGCCTTTCGAGGCAGGTTTTTCAATCAACACGTTGCCACAAGCATCGGTTGTGGTCTTCAGTCCGTGACTCTTTCCAAACTCTTGCAAGTATGCAATAATCTTCTCCTCGTGCTTCGAGGGTCTTGGAATCTGACAAATTTCCTCAAA
>CACZRQ010000149.1 GCA_902783615.1 uncultured Bacteroidales bacterium
ACTTAATAATCATAGACTATTATGAAACTGATAGGAAACATTATTTGGCTGTTATGTGGTGGTTTGGAAACTGCCGTCGAGTATTTCGTGGCTGGTGTAGCACTTTGCATCACCATCATCTTCATCCCCTTTGGACTGCAGGCATTCAAGTTGGGACTTCTGATGTTGTGGCCATTTGGCAGTAGGGTGGATCTCTTGCCTGGACAACCAGGTTGCTTGAGCACCATCATGAATATCCTGTGGCTCTTTGCAGGCATCCCCATTTGTCTCACGCATTTGTTTTTTGGTTTACTGCTTTGCTGCACCATCATCGGCATCCCCTTTGGTCTGCAACATTTCAAGTTTGCCGGCATCGCCCTCACACCTTTCGGAAGGACAGTGAAGAGTGATATTTGATTTTTTGAAAAAAAGTGCAAAAATATTTTGCCACTTAGAGAAAAGGTTGTACATTTGCACCGTTTTCATAATTGTTTGGCTTTAGGGGCGTAGCTCAGATGGTTTAGAGCGTTGCAGTCACATTGCAAAGGTCATCGGTTCGAGCCCGATCGTCCCTACAGAAGAGGCAGGATTTCCTGCCTCTTCTGTTTGATATATGGTATTGCCAATCTGCAAGGCGAGGGATAGGTAAGGCACCCTCCAGTTCATTCCATTTCAGAATCACTGAATTTTATCATATCTGCCAGTTGTAGAAAATAGGCATTCGACCATATATTCAGACTCTGAGGGTCGGCATGAAGGAATGGCATGACATCCTGTTTCACCCTGTCGATATCAGTTGCAGCCAATCGCTGTTTCAATGCCATCAGAAATTCTTCCTTCGACATCGTCGTGCCATTAAACTCTCGTATGCGTTGCTGTAGGTGGTTGAAATTGAGAGGTATCTTATTGGCAACATACCACTCGAAATCATACCAGTCGCGCCCCTTAACGCGTGTCTTCCAGTTACGGAACAACAAAGCATGCATCTTGCCCGCAAAGAGATCGGGTAGAGTCACACAACGCACCATAAACGATGAAGGCTTGAGCAATAGTTTCTGTTCGGTATCAAAACACAAAGGTGGGTCTATGTCAAGTTCAATCTTGATTTTGATAGCTTTCTCCGTCTGAAACGCTATGCCATATACATCGGTATTGTCTTTCAGAAAAGCGGATTCCACCTTGCTAAACTTTTGCTTGTCCTTTTTCTTGATGTCCACAGCTCTGCCTGTGAGCTTGAATGCCTCGATTATACTGGGGAAATAATCTTCAAGATGGACTGCTGGTGACTTTGGTGTGAGCGTAAAGTCCATGTCTTCAGAGAAGCGTTGCAATCCGTGGAATATGCGCAGACAAGTGCCGCCATAGAAAGCCGCATGCTCAAAGAATCCACCACGCCAAAGGCCTGACAGAGCTATCTGCTGCATTACCTCATGCTTGGCGTTCGTTTGTTGGGCAGCATTCTGAGGATTCAAGGCTGCCACCATCTCATCGAATATAGTCATCTTTCTATTAGCTTTAATAAGTTGTTAAGTATCTTCTTCTTTCCACCAGCCTCCATGCAAGCACGGATGATGTGAGGATCCAACTGTCTGAGGTTGTCCAGATCTATTCGCATATCCTCCTCGAAAAACGTAGCAAGAGCCGACAGCGACTGAGCAGGCACATAGCGCTCGTGCATCAGCATGTCGCAAAGTGCTTTCTCTGGCGATGCAATCAAATACGAAATGCCATCCGCTTCCTGACTTCTGACGCCAATAGGAAAATAATCGGCACTAACACCACGATATGAGAACAATGCCAGCTCGTTCTGAAAGCTGCGTGTATGGCGAGTGGTAACAGAAGTAACCATATAGACTTGCTCTGGAATCAGTCCATAATGACGGAGGGCATAATGCAGCGAAACGTATGAAGGGCCATACATGTGATTGGCCACCAATTCGAGCGACAATTGGCGACCGCTGATTTGTGGCGAGACCACATAAAGGCCACGCTTCAGTTGTAGGAGTTTGCCTGACTGCACCAGCGACTGCACCTTCTTGGCAGGCGACTGGTAAGAGCGGAAAACATCCTTGAGCACGCCTATATCCACAGGCACAATGCCCAGTTGCTTCAATACGTTCAGTTCTTCGAGTTGAGTCATCACTTGCTACATTTTGAGTGCAAATATATAAAAACTCGTACAGATAAAGAAATATTTCTTCCTTTTCTGTACGGAATTTAATAGTTTTTAGCAAAAATCTATTAGTCACTGCTTCGCACCTGCAAAGGTAAGAAGATGTATATTGATGCAGGAACCACGAATTCGCCGTTATGTCTTCACTCTTCACAAATGCATGATAACTTATTGTAGTTCTTTTAGTTACGAGTGTGAATAGGCGCTTTTCCTCTTCACACCTCTTCACGCTTGTTCCATAGAATCGTCAAGTATAAGGCTGATACCCAGTGCGTCCTCCAATTTTGAGAGTGTTTCAAGCGACATATTTTCCTTGCCTTTTAATATCTTTGAGACATACTGCTGGGTGCAGCCCATGCGTTCGGCTAACGCATTCTGAGTAAGATTCAATTGCTTCATTTGCAATAAAACC
>CACZRQ010000150.1 GCA_902783615.1 uncultured Bacteroidales bacterium
CAGATTGTCGGCCTCACCTCTTAGAAGTGTATTTTTGCTCTCACGGATGTTATAAATCTCGCGAGCCACCAATTCAGCCTGCTTGGCGGTAGAGTTGGCCATCAGGATCTCCTCTGTCAGAAACGAACGAGGATCCACTTCAGCTTCCTGCTTCTCTACCTTGGGTACTCCCACTTTCTCCTCGCCTATGAAGGGCATGTTGATCGACCGTACAATGCCATCTTTCGTCAGCTCCATCAGGGGAGCCGTACTGCGGTCTTTCATCTCCACAAAATAAATGTTTTCGGGGTCGGGAACACCCACCACACTCAGCTGCACATCATCTAAAGTCCAGGTTGTCTCTGCCTCTTGTTTCACTCCGCTCAGTCGCAGGTAGCGCTCAGCATATACACTGTATTTCCCTGGCTCGTAGTGCTGCCGTGTTGCAGTTGCCTCAATCACAATCTCCGTCTGAGGCAAGATGTAAGTCACACCAAACTTCTTGCCGAATGTTACTCCGGCAGTCACTTCAGTCTGGGCGATTGACCATTGACAATTGACCATTGACAATGTAAAAACCAATAAAAATAACTTCTTCATAATCTACTATTTATTTAGCAAACACAATGCAAACTGGCAAACTCAGTTTGATGTCCTGATTCGTATTCGTGAGCAAACCCGTTTGACTGTTGCGCTCAAAAATTTCAATCTTGCTGTCGTTCATGTCAGCCACCAGTACATACTTCCCATTGGGCGTGATGTTGAAGTTGCGGGGATGTTTGCCTGTGGACTGATATCCCACTTTCTTCAGCATGCCCGTTTCCTGGTTCACCTCGAAAATGGCCAATCCATCTTCGATATTGCGAACACTGGCATACAGAAACTTTCCATCGGGAGATAGATGGATGTCAGCTGCATGACGATCGGCCTGTGGATGCGTCTCAATGGTTTGAATCACCTCCATCTTCCCCTCGTAGTAGCTGCACACCGTTACTGCCTCGCTCAACTCGCTGATGATATACACAAACCTGCCGTCCTTGCTGAAGATGATGTGGCGGGGTCCTGAATCTGTGTTGATAGGGGTGTTGTCCATCAGTAGATGGGGCTTGGCTGGGTCGGCCTCTACATCCCAATGCAGTATGCGGTCGGCACTGAAATCAGTAGCCAACAGCTGCTTACCATCGGGCGTAAAGGCTGTGCAATGCACATGAGGAGCATCCTGCCTACTCATGTCGGGACCTCCGATGTTGCCGCAGAAAATAGTATCAACTGGCTCAAGGGAGCCATCATAGCGCAGTGGAAAAACCGACATGCTGCCACCAGTATAGTTGGCGGTAGTCACAATCCTGCCATTCGTAGCCACATAGCAGGGATCCTCCCCAAAGGTGAGTTGCTGGTTCATCAGCTCAGCTGTGCCATCTTCCTTATTGAATCGGAAAGCTGCCACTGACGCTGTTTCATCGCCTTTCTCGCTCACCACATACATCACCTGCTGGTTGGCCGACAGTGTGAGGTATGATGGATTGTCCATCTTGATCACCTCCAATGGCTTCACCAACCCGCTGTTCTGGTCGAACTTATACGTATAGATGCCCTCACTGCCGGCAAAGGTGTAAGTGCCCACAATCATCGTCAACTCATCAGCTTTCGGTGTCGTGCTGCAAGCTGCTATGCCCATAGATATAGCTATTCCAAATAATAATTTCTTCATACCTCCTATATTTTATTGCAAAGATAATGCAAGCCGAATACAAAAGCAAAAAATGGGCAAGTTTATTTTGTTTTGTATTCGGCTTGCACTATCTTTGCATCATCATAATAAAAAAAGCAAGCAAAATGGGCAGGTTGAGACTTTGGATATTTACCCTTATGATGGCTTTGGGGAGCCTTGGACTGCATGCTGATAATAACATCGATTTCAGCCATGCACGTTTGGGAGTATGGACCGATAGTGGTTCAGAGTATCACACCAAACTACTGTATCCTGAAGCCAAGTATGTATATCTGGAGACTCTCAGTGATATGACCCAAAACCTCCTGTTGGGAAAAATCGACGGTTTCCTCATGACCCGTTGCATTGCCGAAAACCTGAAGAGAGAGGTGCCCATCGATTATCTGCCCGATACGCTTTGCACCGTGCCTTGCGTATATGCCTTCCCCGTTTCCGATCGTGGCCAGTTGCTCAACAATCAGATGAACAGCTTCATAGCCTCTATTGAGGCTGATGGTACCTTAGCCCGACTGCAGGAGAAATGGATGGACGGCGATGAAAGCGATCGCACTTTCACCAAGGCCAATCTTACTGGCGAGAATGGAACCATCATTGTGGGTACCTCGGCCGAGACGTTGCCATATTCATATATGAAAGACAACCAAGTGACGGGTTTCGAGATCGAGATCATCGACCTGTTCTGTGCTGCCAACGGCTACCAGTATGAAGTGAATGCTAAAAACTTCGATGCCATGCTGGCCGATGTGTCGGTTGGCAAAAACGATATCGGTGCATCTTATATCGAGTGGCTGCCCACACGCGAGGGAAATGTGCTCTTCTCCAACCCTATCGATCCGGGCTATTGTGTGATGGTGGTGAGGCCAGAGCAACAGAACGGAACCGGTTTCTTCAGCTGGCTGAAACGTGGCATTACCAACACCCTCATTGTTGAGAACCGTTGGCAGATGATAGCCAGGGGCATGGGTGTAACCCTGCTCATCACCCTCTTTGCTGCCTTGCTGGGCACACTGCTCGGTTTCCTGGTGTATCTGCTCTACCGAGAGAATATCAAGCCTGTGAACAAGTTCATCGATGTGTCGGTAACCACCTTGCAGGGCTTGCCCGACCTCATACTGCTCATGTTCTTCTATTATGTTGTCTTCGGCACTATTGACGTGGGAGGAACGGTAGTGGCCATCATCGTGTTTGCCATCATCCTAAGCGTAGTGGTGTTCATTATGTTGAAAAGCGGTTCTGAGAGCATTCGTAAGCAGCAGACTGAAGCTGCCTTGGCCCTGGGCTTTACAGAACGTCGGGCCTATATGAAGTTCATCCTGCCACAGGTGGTGATGGTTTTCTATCCCACCTATAAGAAGGCACTGGTGGATATGATGCTCTCTACCGCAGTGGTGGGCTATGTGGCTGTGCAGGACCTGACGCGCATGGGCGACCTGATTCGCGCGCGCACCTTCGATGCCTTTGTGCCGCTCATTGTGGTGTCAATCATCTACTTCCTGCTGTCCTGGCTGATGCTGAAAGGCATGGAGGGACTGTTGTCGTTAGTGAATCCGAGAAACCGTAAACCTGAAAAGATATTGAAAGGAATAAAACTATGAGTGAACCCATGATAAGTATCAGGAACCTGACGAAGACTTACGTTAGTGTTACTCCGCTCAGGGATGTGAACCTCGACATCTATCGAGGCGACATCATTGCCATCATAGGTCCCTCAGGCACTGGGAAATCAACGCTGTTGCGCATGATAAACCGTCTGGAAACGCCTACCAGTGGCAGCATCATCGTCGATGGTGAGGACATCACCGCCCCTGGTTGCCGCCTCGATTTGGTGCGACAGAAAATAGGCATGATTTTCCAGTCGTTCAACCTTTTCGACCAGCTCACGGTGGTGGAGAACATTATGGCAGCACCCGTCAGCTTGCGTCATGTCTCGCGTCAGGATGCCTACGATCAGGCTATGACGCTGCTGAAAAACGTCAGTCTGCAGAGCAAGGCACTCAATTACCCCTCGGAACTTAGCGGTGGACAGCAACAGCGCATTGCCATTGTCAGGGCACTGGCTATGCAACCCGAGATGCTGTTGTTCGACGAGCCTACCTCAGCACTCGACCCCACCATGGTAGGCGAGGTGGAGAGCGTTATCAGGCGTGTGGCTCGCCAGGGCACTACCATGATGATTGTGACCCACGGCATGGACTTTGCCCGCAGTATTGCCACCCGTGTCATCTACATGGACGAGGGCGGTGTTTACGAAGACGGCACTCCAGAACAGATTTTCCTCCATCCACAGCGCGAACGCACGCGCCAGTTCATCCAGCGGTTGAAAGTGCTCACCATCACCATCGATTCACACGATGTCGATGCACTGGGTTACATCCCTCTGATTGAGGAGTTTGCCGAAAAGAACGACATCCCTCGCTCTGTAAAGAATGCCATGCACTCCATTTTCGATGAGGTGTGCATCTGTATCCTTTTGCCAAGACTTGAGAATCCTCTCATCAAGATGACAACCGAGTATGGTGCCGATGGTCAGGTGATGGTCAACATCCAATACAACGGTCCCCGTTTCGACATTCATGATTCCGATGACGATCTTGCTTTGTCAATCATCAAGGCCGTTACCACCGAAAAGACCTACACATACGATGCTACCCGTGCTGACCTGCCCAACCAGCTTTCCATGCGGTTGATAGAGGATTAATAACAGATGGCGAACTTGACCATTGTGCCGATGGCGTATTGCAAGGCATCTTCATCAATGTCGAACTCGCCAGTGTGGTGACCTGCCGTCGTTCCAAGCTCTTGGTTCTGCACACCAACTAATGTAAATAGCGTGGGAGCCAATTGATTGTATAGAGCGAAGGTCTCCGATGCATACCAATTATACTTGGGATCGTTCGTTGCCCGTCCCGGATAGAGCTCGTCCACCATGCGACGTGCGAAAGCCGTTACTTGCGGGTCGTTTACTACTGGCGGCACCTGGGCCGTCATTTTCTCCCCGAATCGTACTTGGCAGCCGTGGGCATTGGCCACATCGGTAGCCACTTTCTTAATCAGTTCGAGTGAGCGAACTCCTGCGTCCCAGTCGAAGAAACGGAGTGTTCCACCCACATAGACAGAGTCGGGAATCACATTCCATGTCTCGCCCCCTTGGAATTGTGTCACTCCAAGCGTAACAAGTTTCGTAATGTCACGCTGATTGTTCCAGGCAATCGAAACGGAAGTCAATATGTTAGCGGCGGCAAAGATGGGATTCACTGCCTGATCGGGACGTGAAGCGTGACCGCCTTTGCCGAATACCTGCCAGGATAGCATGGCCATACCCGTCATGATGGATCCTTCGTTGATATATATCTGACCGCTTGGTACACTTGATACCAAATGGTTGCCGTAAATGACGTCGAAGTGAATGTCTTTCAGTGCTGCCACCATCGGACGGATACCCGTGTTGGTCTCTTCACCTTCCTCGAAGATAAACACATACTTACCAGTAAGACGATCGCGCAGATCGTAGATGATACGGATGCTCGTCAACAGAACGGCCATGTGACCATCGTGCCCGCAGCCTTGTGTCACCCCCACGTTTTTCGACAGGAATGGCTTGGGCTTACCTCCTCCATTCACCGTACTCTCTTTAATGGGCAATCCGTCGATGTCTGTCCTCAAACCGATAGTCTTGCCCGGTCTCTTTGTATCGAGAATGGCATAGAATCCCGTACTGCCTGGAACATCATGAATCTCAAAGTTCCCAATTTTGGCAAGTTCTGCTTTCAGGAACTTTGCTGTTTCCGTTTCATGGCCTCCCACCTCCGGATACAGATGAAGATGCCTGCGCACCTCTCGTGTAAAGCCGTCATATTGAGTTATTTTCGACAGTATCTCTTTGTCAGCGATTCCTTGGGCTGACATCTCCTGCAAGCCTAATGTAAGGATGGCTACAACAATCAAAGCTAATCTCATCATATATGTTTCTTTTTTATTGTCGTACAAATGTATGAATTATTTTTTTTGTTTGTTGCAGATTTATCACTAATTTTGCAACCTAAATTTTAAAAATAGCGATTAGATATGAACAAAAAAACGATTTGGGTGATTGCCGCCATCCTGATATTATGCGGCGTATTGGCAGTTTGTGTGAATTTTACGACCAGTGAGAAAGTACAGGGCGACAATCCTGAGGTAAAGGCTCAGGTGGTATCAACCGAGCTTATCCGCACCTCACAGAGCTGGGACGGAGTGGAACTGCCCGACTATCTCGTGGGACGCCCAGAGCTTGTAGCTGTGAAGTATGAATTTCCTGTAGGACAGAAGCTGGGTTGGCACCACCATCCTGTGATGAACTATGGTGTACTGATGCAGGGCGAACTGACCATCATCGGTCAGGATGGCAAGGAGAAGGTTGTGCATGAGGGTGAACCTGTTGTCGAGATGGTGAACACGATCCATCATGGCGAGAATCGTGGCAATAAACCCGTCATTCTCTACATGTTCTACCTCTCTCAGGAGGGTATGCCACTTGCTGTACAGCATCCGGAAATTCCACTGGACTAAACCTCTTTGGGGTTTGAACATTCGATAATGGTCAAAATGTCAGATGCGATGAAATTGAATCGTAAAATCAAGTTTACAGCCATCTTCTTTATCTGCTGGTTTGCCTTTTTAGTCTTTCTGGTGGATGGGGTTCTGAAATTCCAGACACTGGTTGATTATTTTGGGTCGTATGCATTAGTAGAGATTTCTTTGCTGCTATTGGTCTTTCTGCCAACATGGGCCGTTTATAAATTCACAAAAGAAAAAGTGTGATGGCTATTCTCGAGATTCGCAAGGCTGAACGGCAAGATGTGCCGTTGTTGCTGGAGTTCATAAGGGGCATAGCCCGATATGAGAAGATGGAGAACGAGGTGATTGCTTCGCCAGATGTGCTGGAACGGGAAATGTTTGATGAGCACAGGGCAGAAGCTGTATTCGCCGTCGTGGACGGTCGCGAGGTGGGCTTTGCGCTCTACTTCTACAATTTCTCTACGTTCATCGGACATTCAGGCCTGTATCTGGAAGATTTGTTTGTGTGGCCAGAAGAACGTGGCAAAGGCTATGGAAAGGCTTTGCTGCTGCATTTAGTCAAGATAGCACGAGCGCATCTTTGCGGACGAATGGAGTGGTCGTGCCTGAATTGGAACCAGCCCAGCATCGACTTCTATCTCTCCCTTGGAGCTGTCCCCATGAAGGAATGGACCGTGTATCGGTTAGACGCTGCCGCGTTAGAAAGATTATCGTAAAGATAATTTTCGCAATTAAGAAATAATGCTTATCTTTGCATTTGTATGTGTAAAGAATATATTCATGAAGGAAATTAGTCTTGATAGTTGGAAACAAGTAGGCGAGGGGGGAAATGGAAAAACCTACCTCAACGATGCAGAACCAGGGGTGCTCTTGAAAGTGAACTATACCTCAGAGTACTCTAACGAAACCCTTGAAAACGAGTTTTATATCTCAAAGAAAGTCTATGATATGGGTATCTCCACACCCAAGATGATTGAGCTGGTGAAAGTGGGGAATGACATGGGTGCCAAGGTCCAGGCCATACAGAACAAGCAATCGCTTTCCCGTCTTTGTGCCGACCATCCTGAAGAGATAGAGGACTGGGCATCCTATCTGGCTGAACATGGCAAAGAGCTGCATGCTACCGATGCTTTGGCGGGCGGACTTCCTTCCCTCAAGGAGAGGGTACTCAAAGCCATAAGCACTACCAAATTGGTTGGACATCAATCACGTGAGAAACTCTTAGCCTTTGCTGAGTCTCTCGACGATGCCCCCACCTTCGTGCATGGTGACTTCCAGTTTGGCAATATCATCATAGCCGATGGCAAGCATTACTGGATAGATTTGGGCAGAGCCAGTCATGGTGTTCCTCAGTTCGACTTAGGACATCTCTATCTGATTTGCAATGTTTATTCAAAGCAGAAACGTTTGTATGAGATTACCCACATGACTGAAGAGCAGTTAAGGCTTTTCTGGAAGGCGTTTGCTTTGGCATATAATGGACCTGAAGGGTTGGAGGCCTTCAATTCAGAATGCAGGTTGTTTGGTGTTCTCGACCTAATCCTGTTGGGCTATTACAAGAATTTCAACCTTTTGACTCGCATCTTTCTAAGCATTATAACCAGAAAACTGTTAAGACAACAATAGAGCATAAACCCTCATTCGAAGGTTATGCTATTAAATGTCAGTTGAGACTGAAGGAAATCTATTGTTGCGAAGAATATTTCTCCGTAAAGGATGTGGTTATTTAAGAAATAATGTTTATCTTTGCGCTCAGGCATGTGATAATAATTAACTAAAATATAAGACAATTATGAACAAGAACGAGAAATTTGTCATCACGATCAATCGTGAGTTAGGCAGTGGCGGTCGTACCGTTGGCAGGAAGTTGGCGGAGAGACTGGGCGTTGAGTTCTACGACAAGGCCGTCGTCAAGGGCCTGCAGGAGAAGTACCACCTCACCGTTGAGGAAATCGAGAGGCTTAAAGGACGCAGTCAGGGCTGGTGGGCCGACTTCAAGCGTCAGTTAAGAATCGGTCCGGGTTTGTCGAGCAAATACTACATCCCACAAGTGGGTAGCGAACCCGAACCGATAGAAACCGATGACGTGTTCAAGGGTGAGACGACGATTCTAAATGGCATCGTTGCTGATGAGTCGTGTGTTGTGGCCGGTCGAAGCGGCTTCTATGTGTTCCGCAATCATCCCAACCATCTGAGCATTCTTATTTTGGCCTCTATGCCTCACCGCGTAAAGCGCGTGATGCGTGAGCAGAACATGACTGAGGATGAGGCCATCAAGACCATTGAGAAGGTTGACAAGATGCGTGAGAATTACGTAAAGAAGTATACGGGTTCTTCGCGCTATGACACCCGCAACTACCATCTAATCATCACGATGGATGAGATAGACGAGGATGATGCTGTGGATATTATCATCGACTACATCAACCGCATGAGCAGATGATTAGCCCCGTAGGGGCGACAGAGCAAAATGCTAATCTGTCGCCTCTACAGGGTTATACTTTGTGGGCATATCTTACCCTTTCGTCATTCTTGCCAAATAATCGTAATGCTTACCTTCAGCAACCACCTCTACAACATAGCCGTTCTCCGCAGCTTTCTCCGTCAGAGTATCAGCATCGATATAGACCCAATCGAATGACTCGCCTATGGTGTCTTTATATTGCATCTGGAAACTGAGCTCGCCGTAATAATCCATGTCATCAGGAATGTATATAATGCCGTCCTCATCCTCAAACACATAGCTGATATCTGATGAATCACACAGCACCTGACCTCCAGGAGCCAGTATCTTGTCAAGTTGACGGAAGAGTTTGGGCAGACGCTCCAATGTCCCGACGATGCCAGCCCCATTCATCAGCAAGAGTATGGTATCGTACTGTCCCTCCAGCGTGAAAAAGTCCTGCTCAAGCACATTCTTTACCCCACGTTCTTTCATGATTTCAACAGACAATGGGGAAATGTCGATGGCGGTCACATCGATGCCTTTTTCCTGTAAGACAAGCGAATGACATCCAGACCCTGCACCCACGTCGAGCGTCTTTCCCTTTGCCATATCGAGAGCCTTCCGTTCTATCTCTGGCATTTCCTCATACTTGCGGAAAAGCGTTTGCACGGGTAACTCGTCCTCCTCAAACATCGGGGAGAACACCCTGAGCCTATCTGCCTTCCCCGTCTTATGGTAGTCGGCAATGGCTCTGCCCATAGGATCCATTTTACTGTCCATACTTTTCATTCCATTCGTCCCCATTCGATTTTACCTTCGTCCTTTGCGACTCGGCATAGCTCGAACAAGTTCGGTTTTGTTGTGAGTGTACGCTTGCTATGCTTTCAGTTGCTTGCCTTCAGAGAAAGCCTTGCCTACGGTCTTGCCAAGCTGGATGTAGGTGTGGTGAATGGGGTCGAAGGTAATCAGTCCCATCTGTTCTACATCGGGTTTGCCATCCTCGGCCAGATACTTCTCATCGCAGAGAATGTTCACGATCTCAGCCACGAGGTAGTAGCCTGTCTCGCTTTCGTCAATCTTCTGTTTTACACGGCACTCCAGTGTCATCGGGAACCCCTTGAATACTGGTGCATTCACGTTGGGAGCCTTCTCGGCAGTCCAGCCCGTTTTCTCCATCTTGTCAGGAGTGTTCCTGCCGCTGACCAAGCCTACATAGTCAGAGGCCACCATCATCTCAGCAGTAGCAAAGGCCACGGTGAACTCAGGATTCACAGCCAGATTGTCGGTTGTCTGATGTGAACCGAGTGAGATGATGATTTCATGCATATTCCACTGTCCGCCCCAAGCAGCGTTCATGGCGTTGGGCTTACCTTCTTTGTCGTAGGTGCCGATAATCAGCACGGGTTGTGGCAACAGCCACGCAGTTGATTTGAAACTCTTCATAACTCATAACATTTTTATTGATTTCGCAAATATACAAATAATTGTCTGAAAATCGCTAACTTTAAGCCAACCTTCTTAATCTTTTTCCCTTTTTTTTCTGTTAAGGCGGTCGATTTACAAATAATATTTGTATCTTTATAGCTATTCCTGCGCTGAGAAGCTGGCTCCAGCTGTTCAAGAAGTGTGGGGTGATTACTATCCACAAACAGAATAATTTATATCACATGGGAAAGAAATAGGAATATGAGAACACCACCAAAACAGGATTTTACAACCATTCATTCTAAGAACTGACAATAAAGATTGATTAGATATGGCATTTTTATGAGAAGGCCTGCCGTTTAACTTGTGGAAATTCTTCCCCATCAACGGGCATGCGGAATTGCGAGGCTTTACTCTGCCAAAAACCTTTAAGACCGATTACGACCGTATCTGTCTTGTTGATCCATTCTGCGTGAATAGAATCAAGTAGCTCAAAAAAACTCTCTTCTCCAATGTAACATTTTTGATTATTGCAGACTATATATTAAAAATTAATCGTAACTTTGCACTCAAATAAAGATTATCGCGATATGAGAATCAAGGATTTCAGCATTGACAACCTGTATTACGAGTATGCCTTTAGTCGTACGCTCGATGAGCATGTGAACATCATCGTGGGCAACAACGGCACGTTCAAGACAACGCTGCTGCGGCTTCTACGTCATGCCATTGCCTATGAGAAAAACGGCCAGTTCTTCCATAGTCATTTAACGAGAATCAACTTCAAAGATGACTTGGCTATGGAGTATCTGGAGTTTGAGAACTTGCTGACAAGGAATGCTGATGGGGATGAGATTCTTGCTAACACAACGTCGTGGACTCCCATGATCGGTGGCAAGGAGATTTCTGCCACGGACTATCGTAAACTGGTGAAACTGGATTTCGTGTCGACCTTTGATGTGAAGGGCGACAGTAAGAGCAGTCAGGACAGTTATCTTGACATTCGGCTGGAGAAGTTGCAGAGCGACTATGGCTACTACCTTTCAGACTTGGTGAAGGAACTGACTGATCGCATCAATACTAACAGTATCATTTCGAAGTCAGAACTCGACAAAATCAACGAGCGAAAGATTTTGTTTATACGTCTGGTCAACGAATGCTTTGATGAGACAGGAAAGCAACTTGACAATGATTCTACGAAACTTGTTTTTTATAAAGATAATCTCGCTATCTTCCCCAAGGATCTGTCTTCTGGAGAAAAACAACTCCTAATAATTCTGCTCACCGTTCTGCTGGAGCGTGGGCAGGAATATGTGCTGATGCTTGACGAGCCAGAAATTTCGATGCACATCA
>CACZRQ010000151.1 GCA_902783615.1 uncultured Bacteroidales bacterium
GATATTATTATATTCATACTATCCGTAGGTACTCGCTACGCTCGAACCCACGGCTATTATTCGGTAACGCTTTCAGCGTTAAAAATTGCACGCAAGACACAATCCCATGTTCAGGATGCTTTTAGCGTTATAAATTACTAATGTTCTGCAAGTGACGCCTTTAGGTACGCGATAAGGATATTAACAAACAACTCCTGGCGTTTTTGCCAGGAGTTCTTGTTTTTCTGCAATTTCTTACACGGGATGCACTACGCCCGCTTACATCAATTCGTTAAATCAGCATAACCTCCACCGATTCTGCGAACACCAGCCAGGCAAGAGAATATGGAGCCCACCATCAGCCATAGAGGATGAGCAGGAGCCGTCACGTATGCCAACATGGCTATCACGCCAAAGGACACCAATGCGATGCCCAGTTTTTTTTCGGAATTGTTGTTTTCGGCACTTTTCATCGCAGTATTAGGTTAAATGTTATCTTTCGCCCATAAAGTTAGCGCTTTTTTGCGAGTGCTGCAAATATTTATACTCAAAATATGCACGGAAATGTTGTATAACATAATTGTATTGCCTATCTTTGCCTGCAAATTCAACATTCAAAGATGAATACATTGAACGAACTGATAAAAGACTGCTCGCGCAGACAGAAGAAAGGATTGCATTTCATCATGTCATCCGTCGTGATCTGGGCATTGATTCTGTGCGTCCACCTCAGCGACATGAACATCGAGCTGAAGAACCTCATCACGTTCTGCTGCTCGGCCGTGCTCTTCCCCTTGGCTTGGATGCTGTCGAAGCTGCTGCACATCGATTTCGAAGGGAAGGGCAACCCCCTCACCAAGGCGGGCATCATCTTCTCCATCAACCAGATGCTCTACATCCTCATCGCCATGTGGGTGTATGCCGCCGTTCCTGAAAAGATGCTCATGGTGTATGCCATGATCTTCGGAGCACACCTCATGCCTTTCAGCTGGCTCTACAACTCGAAGAGCTATCTGGTGCTGTCCATCTTCATCCCCATCGCCGCCCTCGTCATTGGCCTGCTGACAGCCCCTTGGGTGCTGGCGGCTTTCATGATGGTGGTAGAGCTTGTGTTCTCCATCTTGCTTTATTCAGAATGTAAAAAAATATTCTAAACCCTCTGATATTATGGAAGAGAAAATAAAAGTCAACTCCTTCAAAGCCTGGTTCTTGGGCATCCGTCCAACCAGCCTGGGAGCTTCATTGATGACCGTCATGTTAGGTGCCGGATTGGCTCATGGCTACAATCCCGAACAGTTCTCATGGACCATCGCCATTATGTGCTGGCTGTTTGCCTGGCTGATGCACATCGCCGCCAACCTCATCAACGATGTGGTGGATTTCAAACGCGGCTTGGACAAGAGCGACCCTGAGCGCATCGACCGCATCTATGCCAACGGGCTCATCACCCAAAAGATGGCCTACACCACCATCGCCGTTTGCCTCATTCTGGGCTGCTTGGTGGGCTTGGGCATCTTATACATGGTGTGGGATAAACTGTTGTGGGGCGGCTGGGAAATCGTGCTCATGGGTGCCATCGTGG
Organism: uncultured Bacteroidales bacterium; assembly: GCA_902783615.1. Lineage (GTDB taxonomy): Bacteria > Bacteroidota > Bacteroidia > Bacteroidales > Bacteroidaceae > Bacteroides. The sequence goes on from CACZRQ010000151.1 coordinate 1,562, forward strand.
TGGCTTGCACTTTCCTCTATAGCACCACCTTTGCCTATCGTGGCTTGGGCGATTTGGCCGTACTGCTGTGCTTCGGCTTCATCCCCGTTTGCGGCACCTTCTATGTGCTCACCTATACCATTACCTGGAATGCTGTCTGGGCTTCCATCCTGGCTGGCTGTTCCATCGATACCTTGTTGATTGTGAACAACTACCGCGACCGCGATGAGGACTACGAGGCTGGCAAATACACCAGCGTGGGCATCCTGGGCGAGCCTTTCGGACGCTGGTCCTACCTGCTGGCTGGTCTCATTTGTGTAGTGATGGTGGTGCTGCTCTACCTCGATGGTGCCATCACTTGGATGGGCTTGCTCTACTCAGCCCTGCCCTATCTCATCCTGCACATCGGCTCGTGGGTGAAGCTGAACCGCATACGCGAGGGCAATGCCTTGAATGTGATCTATTACGAGAGTCCGAGAAACTTCACCCTGCTGGGCTTGCTGCTCACCATCGCGCTCTGGTAACCTTTCATGAAGGCGCTGCTGCAGTTGATGTATCTGGGCTGGTGGTTCTTCCGAGCCAGGTTCTTGGGCAGGAGGAAACCCCTGCAGAGTGTGGTGTTCGTTACCAACGGCTGCAACAGCACTTGCCGACATTGCACCTCGTGCACCAAGCCTGAGGGCATCTACAGCAAGCCGTTTGCGGACATTGAGCACGATTTCGACTATTGCTATGCCCAAGGTGCCCGCATGCTCGACATCGAGGGGCTTCATCTGCTGCATTGGCAGGATGGAGCACACAGCTTGAGCGACATCTTCCTGCTGGCGAAGCAGAAAGGATTCTACAGCATCTCGACCATGATTCCTGCCGCCCAGTATGACGCTTGGCAACAGCTGCATATCAAGGTGGATGTGTTGTGGGTAAGCATCATGGGCTTGCAGGATTGTGCCCAGCTTGGGCAGCTGAATAATGCTTCCCTCTACATGGTGGTGAACAACCAAAACCATCAGGAGTTGCCTGACGTATTATCTTTCATGCAGCAGCATCCAGGCATCCAGCAGATTGCCTTCAATTTCCACACGCCTTTCCCAGGCTCTGAACAGCTGGCTCTGAGTCAGCAACAACGCAAGGAGGTCATCACCCAGCTCATCGATTACAAGCGTCAGGGGCATCGCATCATGAACACTGTATCAGGTTTGAAGAACATGCTGACGCTCCGTTTCACCCGCCGATGCTGGATCTGCAATTTCATCTATTGCGACGGTCGCCGTTCTCCCCAATGCATCGACCAAGCCAATAGCCACCTCTGCCAACAATGTGGTTTCAGCATGGCAGGCGAAATGAATGCCGTCTTCGCTTGCAAGCCCGACACCATCCTCACCGGCATCGGCATCAGATTGTAGCCCAAATAGAGTAAGCTCTGTTTTGTGCATAAAAATTTGGCGTGTTTTTGTGCACAAATTTATGACGCTGAAAGCGTCATATAATGAATCGTCCCCATTTATTTCATTATTCAAAATTATTGTTGTATCTTTGCAGCGAAGAATTATTTGAAATGAAAAAGACACTGAAATTTTTGCTGGGAATGCTGGGGGGAGCCGCCATCGGAACAACCATTGTATGTATTTTCGTCTTATTAATCGATGGGGATCTCTCCGGCTTCCACAGCTTCAGTGAAATAAAGATGGGCAAGCTCGCCCTATCCATCTCCTATTGCTTCCTCTCCTTAGCCATCGCCGTAGTGCTCAACATCATGCTGCACGAAGCAGGCCATCTGCTCTTCGGCTTGCTCACAGGCTATAAATTCGTGTCATACAGAGCATTCAGCTTCACGCTGATGAAAAACCAACAAGGTCACTTCATCTGGAAACGATTCAGCATCAGCGGCACCTTAGGCCAATGTTTGATGGAACCACCACGCGACGTCAAACCCGAGAAACTCCCCTACTTCTGGTACAATGCCGGAGGCGTGATCGTCAACTTGCTGCTGGCCATCGGCTCTGTGGCACTGCTGAGGTCATCCCACCTCCCCATGTTCTGGGAATGCTTCTTCTTCATGATGGCGTTTGTGGCAACGGCTTTGGCATTGATCAACGGCCTCCCCCTGCAATCGGCAGGCCTGAACAACGACGGCAGCAACATCCTGCAGCTCTACCGTCATCCCGAGAAGCGCACCGACCTGCAGCACCAGCTGCTCATCGTGGCAGAGACGAGCAAGGGCAAACGCACCGTTGAGATGCCTGCAGAATGGTTCCCCAATCCCGTCATCACCGATTACAAGGAAACCATCACGCTGGCCACTAAGAACAACTATATCTGCTGGTTGGAAGACAACCTCCGCTTCGGGGAAGCGCTGCAAGAGATAGAGACCCTGATGGAACACGCGCAGGAAGTGGCGCAACTCGTCCGCATGGAACTGGGGTGCGACTGGCTCATGCTGGAGCTGGTCGTGCAGAACCGCCCCTCGCAGATTGAGCGCATCAACACCAAGCAGCAATGGGATTACCTGCAGACCACCAGCAAATACTCGGCCATGCGCCTCGCCACGCTCTATGCCTGGCAGCTCATCCACGAGCACAATCCCGAGGAGGCCGAGAAAGTCTTCACGCAGCTGAAGAACAACCAAAACAGCTACGCCTTCTTGGGCGAAGCCCGCACAGCCATCGCATTGATCGAACATATAAAAACTATATATCATGGAACAAGAACTAACACTGAATCAGCACAATAAGACCGAGTACCCTCCCATGCACTCATGCGAGCACATCATCAACCGCACCATGATGAACCTCTTTGGCTGCGGCCGATCGGTGGAGGCTCACATCGAGCGCAAGAAGAGCAAACTGGACTATAGATTAGAGGCTTGCCCCACGCCCCAGCAGGTGGAGGCGCTGGAGCAGACGGTGAACGAGGTTATCGCCCGCCACCTGCCCATCACCACCGAGTTCATCTCACAAGCCGAGGCGCAAGGACGTTTCGACATGCAGCGCCTGCCAGACGACGCCTCCGAAACCGTGCGCGTGGTCAAGATAGGCGACTACGACGATTGCCTCTGCATCGGCCTGCATGTGGCGAACACCAGCGAGATAGGCACCTTCAAGCTGCTGAGCCACGACTGGAACCCCGACACCCACATCTGGCGCATCCGATTCAAATTGATTTAGTGAAGGGAGCAAGTCACCCCAGCATATACCGAATTTTCCTGCGGTTCCCTGTTGGCCTGACGGCAAAGTGAACCCAGATGGTATCGCCTCGACGTTCTAAGAACAGCTCATCGAAATCGCGGTTATGCTTCTCCGACATACGGTACAATATCTGCATATACCGATTCGCCTGCTGCTTGTCCTTACAATTGATATCCACAGCGCAACCTCTTAAATGGTTGGAGGTTTTGCTTGGTTTCAGCCCAGCTTTCGCCATAGCCTCGCTCACCTGTATGGATCGGAAACCTTGGTTGATGATGATGCCTTTCACCTTCTTCGAGGTGCTATAATCATCCTCAGGGTCAAGCACATACTTACGGTTGTAGATATAGCGAAGCTCTTCCAACCAGTCTTCACACAGGGTGATGAGATTCTCCACTGCCTCCAAGGGAGGCTCGTTGTTATCGGCGGTACGATAACTTGTCTTGGTTAACTCTCCCAGCTTAAAATGCTGGGAGAGATTTCTATTCTTGTCAATCATATCTTTAGTGTATCGTTAAAAAATGAACTGCAACAACTGCAACAACTGCAACACTTAATACTTCATACATATTTTCTGCTTATATTCCTCTGTCTTGATGTAACAGCCCATTAGATTATCATGATATATGTACTTCCTGCTTATCCAGCTGCGCAGCGTAGAAGCCCCATCGCCCGATTTGCCCTGACTTTGCCTCATCAGCAGATACTGCTCCCGCGTAAACTGGTCAGGCAGCAGCTCC
>CACZRQ010000152.1 GCA_902783615.1 uncultured Bacteroidales bacterium
GCCGCTACAACCTGCTGCCCTTGCTGCGGTCAAGCCCTGGGGGATTCACAAGGAGCTGGCCGTATAGGACTTGCCCATGTGCTTTTTTCAGAAAAGCGAGTGCAAAGGTACAACTATTTTTCAATTCTGCAATAATATTTGCCAACTTTTTTATATCTTTGCCGCGTTAATCGATGAAATCAATATGATTGAAGACAGAAGGAATTTGCAAAAGGTATCCATGGCAGCCGGCACCATCATGGGAATTTACTGGATTTTTAAGTTCATTTTCTTCCCCATAGGCATGTCTATGCCCTTCATTATGCTGGTGTTTGGCCTGTTAACCTTTTTCGTGCCTTTCATCGGCTATCGCCTGGTGTGCCTCTATCGCGACAAATACTCCAACAACAACGGTAGCATCGGATTCATCCACGCATTCACCTTCTGTCTGTTCATGTATATGTATGCCTCCTTGCTCACTTCCGTATGTCATCTGGTGTATTTTCAGTTCATCGACCACGGCTTTGTGCTGGAGAGGCTACAGGATATGCTTCAAACGGTGAAAGACAGTCCGTTGCCAGGTACAGACGACTATGTTAAACAATATCAGTTGGCCATCGACACCTATTCAGTCATGAGTCCCGTTGACATCACCCTGCAACTGGTGAGTCAGAACATGTTCTACGGATTGCTGATGGCTTTACCAACTGCCATGATAGCCAAACGCAAGATTAAAAAAGAAAACTAAAGCATGGATATTTCAGTTGTAATACCATTATATAATGAGGAAGAATCACTCGGCGAGCTGCATGCTTGGATCCAGCAAGTGATGGAGGCCAACCATTTCAGCTACGAGGTGATCTTCATCGACGATGGATCGAACGACGGATCATGGCAAGTGATAGAACACCTGCAACAAGCCCATCCCGAGGTTCGAGGCATCAAGTTCCGTCGCAACTATGGAAAGTCGCCTGCCCTGTACTGTGGCTTCAAGGCTGCCCAAGGTCAGGTGGTGATTACCATGGATGCCGACCTGCAGGACTCGCCCGATGAGATACCGGCTCTCTACAAGATGATTGCAGAAGAAGGCTACGACCTGGTGAGCGGATGGAAGAAGAAACGCTACGACCCACTATCCAAGACATTGCCTACCAAGCTGTTCAACGCCACGGCCCGAGCTGCCAGTGGCATACACAACCTGCACGACTTCAACTGTGGGCTGAAAGCCTACCGTCAGGAGGTGGTGAAGAACATCGAGGTGTTTGGCGAGATGCATCGCTACATACCTTGGTTAGCCAAGAATGCCGGTTTCACCAAAATTGGCGAGAAGGTGGTGCAACATCAGGCACGCAAGTACGGCAAGACCAAGTTTGGCTTGAACCGCTTCATCAACGGCTACTTAGACTTGCTTACGCTGTGGTTCCTCTCCACTTTTGGCGTGCAACCCATGCACCTGTTTGGCACCTTGGGCTCGCTGATGTTCCTGATTGGTCTCATCTCTGTCATGATTGTGGGCGGAAACAAACTGTATTACATCTTGAACAATCTGCCTCACCGACTGGTGACCGATTCACCCTATTTCTACCTGGCACTCACATCGATGATTATCGGTACACAACTCTTTGTGGCAGGTTTCTTGGGCGAGTTGATTTCACGAAACAGTGAGGAGAGGAATAAATACCAAATTGAGAAAACGATTGGAAATTGACAATTGACGATTGACAATTGACGATTGACGATTGACGATTGACAATTAAGAATGAAGAATGAATGATATGAGGAAACTGATTCCGATTATATTGACCATAGGATGTGTGATAGCCAGCATCGTTGCCTGCACGGAAGACGATGACTGCTCGGGCAATGCACGCCACATGATGACTGCCAAAATACTGACGATGGTGCAAACCGACTCGGCCAAGTGGGCAACGTCCTACTCGCTCGACTCGCTCACCGTCTATGCCTTTGGCACCGACTCCATCATCATCAACGACGAAACGGAAGTTTCTTCGGTGAGATTGCCCTTGCGCACCAACGTGGAGGAAACCACACTGGTGTTCAGCTACACATTCCATGCAGGCGACACCCTGCCTCAGCACAACGACAAAGACACCATCGTGTTCCGACACATCAACACGCCTTATTTCTTGACGTTAGACTGCAACTTCGTGGTGAAGCAGGAAGTAACCGACCTGCGCTACACCACCCATGTGCTCGACTCTATAATAATCGTTAATCCAACAGCAAGCTTAGATGATGGGACAGAGAATCTTAAGATATATTATTAGCTTCTTGCTGCTGTTGGCAATCGTAGAGCCCCTGCCCGTGCAGGCGCAACAGCGAAATAACAGGCAAACGTCGCAACAACAGAAGAAAAAGCGCGAGAAGACTTTGCCAGAGGTGAACTATCCCCTGATGAATGGCATCGATGTGGGTGTGGATATCCTCTCGCCAATCATCAAGGCATTTGGATCGGATTTCATGTCGGCCGAAGCTATGGTGGACGTGAACCTCTACAACCGCTATTTCCCCACTGTGGAGATAGGCTATGGAGGAGGCAAAGCCGTTAACGACTACGACATACACATCAAGACGTCAGCACCTTATTTCCGCTTGGGCATCGACTACAACACTTTCTGGAAGAAAGCCCACGGCAACCTGCTCACAGTGGGTTTGCGATATGGCTTCAGTTCGGGCAAGTACGATGTGACGGCACCCGACGTGTCGGATCCCCATTACGAGACGGGAGCGGCTTTGACCAACCTGACCGATAACATCTGGGGTGACTCGTCCAACTACGTGCACGAGGGTATGAAATACACCATGCACTGGGTGGAGTTCACTTTCGGCCTACGAGCAAACGTGGCCAAGCACATCAAGATGGGACTGATGCTCAGGATCAAGCATAAACTGAAGGCTTCGACAGATCGCTTTGGCGATCCCTACTACATACCAGGCTTCGGCCGTTACGATTCCAACAACACAGGTATCACCTATTCTATAATATATCAATTGAAATGAGTACGTTAGATATCTGGTTGATTGCGGTAAGTCTGGCCATGGATTGTCTGGCAGTGTCCATCGCAAGCGGCATCATGCAAAAGCGGTATGTGTGGAGCAACATGCTGCCCATGGCCTTGAGCTTCGGGTGGTTCCAAGGCATGATGTGTGCCCTCGGCTGGCTGGCATTCACCTATTTCAGCGGATGGGTGGAGAGCGTTGACCATTGGATTGCCTTCGGCCTGCTGGCCATGATTGGAGGCAAGATGATCAAAGACGGTTTGTCGGATGGCGATGAAGAGCGCCACTTCAACCCCTCTTCGACCTGGGTGATACTCACGTTGGCCGTAGCCACCAGCATCGATGCTTTGGCCGTTGGCATCTCGTTTGCCTGCTTGAGCTACAACAAGTTCAGTGACATCACCTACCCTGTGGTGGTCATTGGTTTTGTATCGTTGGTGTTCTCGCTGTTGGGCCTCTTTCTGGGGGTTACCTTCGGCAAGCGCATAGAAAAGAAATTAAAACCCGAACTGGCAGGAGGCATCATCCTCGTGCTGATAGGAATAAAGATATTAATTGAACATTTAAACGTAATATGAAAAAGAAGAATTTCATCTGGCTGGTCTTGTTGGTGATTGGCGCAGCCTTGGTGCTGCTTAAGCAAAACGGCATCATTTCATGGGGTGAGACTAAATCTTATCGTACTGAGAAAGGCTTGGTCTTCGGCACCATGTATAACATTACTTACGAGTCTGAGAATTCCCTGAGATTAGACATCGACAAAGAGTTGGACAACTTCAACAACTCACTGTCGATGTTCAACCCAAACTCCATCATCAGTCTTTCGAACAAGAACGAGGATGTCACTGTCGATAGCCTCTTCACCAACGTGTTCCAGAAGGCGATGTCGATTTCCGAAGCCACCGATGGTTGCTTCGACATCACTGTGGCTCCCCTGGTGAATGCCTGGGGGTTCGGCTTCTCTGAGAGCATGAACATGAACAAGGCAAAGGTCGATAGCATCTTGAAGTTCATCGGTTGGCAGAAGGTTCAGCTCAAAGACAATAAGGTGGTGAAACAAGACCCTCGCATCATGCTCGACTGCAGTGCCATCGCCAAAGGCTATTCCGTTGATGTGATTGCCAACTTGCTGAGACGTAAGGGAGTGAAGAATTTCATGGTAGATATCGGTGGCGAAGTAGTGGTATCAGGCGTCAATGCTTCAGGCAATAACTGGCGCATCGGCGTGAGCAAGCCTGACGATGACCCACTGAGTCGCAACAACAATTTGCAGACCATCTTGGACATTACCGACCTGGGTATTGCCACCAGCGGTAACTACCGCAACTTCTATTACAAGGATGGTATGAAATATGCCCACACCATCGATCCCAAGACGGGTTATCCCGTGCAGGACCGCATCTTGAGTGCCACTGTGATAGCCCAGGATTGCATGACTGCCGATGCCTATGCCACTGCCTTCATGGTGATGGGTCTGGAACGTGCCAAGGAAATGACCGAGCAACATCCCGAGCTCGATGCCTACTTCATCTATAGCGATGATAAAGGCAACTACCAAACCTACATGACCGATGGCATGAAGAAGTTTGTGAGGGAATAACATCGATCAAGTTAGACAATTTTTTATAGCAAGGGGGCTTTTGCCCCCCTTGTCTCTTTTTATCAGCAATATTAATCTGTTATTATGAAAAAGCCTCAAAATGCCGTTGATTTTGCCTGAAAACATGCGTTATTTTGGTGCGTTAATTCGCTTTGCAGCAGGGTGTTCTGGGCTCTTTGCGCAGGCATTTTTGCGGCCACGTTAGGGCGCAAGATTTTCTTAGTTGGGGCGTAAAAATGGGGTGGGTAGCGATGACAAATGACAGATGACAGTTTTCTGGTGAGCATACATCATCACTCCTTACCGCTCCTTACCGCTATTACCACTACTTACTACTACTATATACTTACTATATATATTATATATATAATATATATTATATATAATAAAATTATGTCCATTATTTATTCATCCGTATAGGTATGCCCTAAGAAACTGTCATCTGTCATCCGTCATAGATTGCCATGAAAAGGCAATTGCGTGTTTACTTCAAGAACACCAGATAAACGGCGAGGACTAAGCAGAGGAAGGCGGCAAAATGGTTCCAGTGAAGAGCCTCGCCCTTGAAGAGTACCGTGGTGAAGACGGTGAAGATGATGAGGGTGATGGCCTCCTGAATGACCTTGAGCTGCATCAGGGAGAACGGACCGCCATTCTCATGGAAGCCAATGCGGTTTGCGGGTACTTGGCAACAGTACTCGAAAAAGGCAAGACCCCAACTCAACAGGATGATGGCAAACAAGGGCCAGGAGGTGGAAATCTTCATCTCCTGCAACTTCAAATGACCGTACCAGGCGAAGGTCATGAAGATGTTAGAAACTATTAATAATAATATGGTGTAAAGCGCTTTCATCTTAATCTTTTTAAAATCGCGCACAAAATTAGTCAAAAAATCGGATTATATTCATTTTATTTGTATTTTTGAATGCGAAGAATTGAATTTTTGACCATGATGATGAAAAAATACATAGTATTGCTGTGGCTAAGCCTCACATCTTTAGCACTTTCGGCTCAGACACTGGCCGAGGCTCGCAAGCTTTATGCCGATGGCAAGTTTGAAGAAGCGATGCCTGCTTTCGAGAAATTGGTGAAAGCCACGCCTACAAACGCCAACTATAACCTGTGGTATGGCGTGTGTGCCTTGCGCACAGGCGATGCCGAAGAAGCCCTACCCTATCTGCAAACGGCAGTGAAAAGAAAGGCACAAGACAGCCAGCTGTTCTTGGCAGAGGCTTGCAACGAACTTTACCTGTTTGAGGAAGCGGTAAACACCTTGGAAACTTACCTTGCCGACCTGAAGAAAAGGCGTAAGAGTTCGCCTGAGGCCGAAGCCCTGTTAGAGGATTGCCGTAACGGATTGAGGATGATTCGTGGTGTGGAGCAGGTGATGATCATCGACAGTATGGTGGTGGATAAGGCCGACTTTGTGGCTCACTACAAATTGGGCGAAGATGCCGGCAGCTTGCTCACTACACGCCAGTTCTTTGGCACGGAGAACGATGGCAACGCATTGTTTATAACTGAGTTGGGCGATAAGCTATATTACAGTCAGATGTTGCCGAACGACTCCACCTTGTCGCTCATGACGGCTCAGAAGTTGAATGGCGAATGGTCGGATCCAACGATATTGCCCGAAGAGATTAACGAGGCTGGCAGCAACAGTGCCTATCCGTTTGTGATGCCAGATGGTGTGACCATCTATTATGCCTCGGACAATGAGGATTCGTTTGGTGGATATGACATTTTCGTGACGCGCCATGACCCCACCGATGACACCTATTTCACCCCTGAGAACATTGGCATGCCGTTCAACTCGCGCTTCAATGACTACATGTATGCCATCGACGAGTTCAACAACCTGGGATGGTTTGTGAGCGACCGCTATCAGCCTGAGGGTAAGGTATGTATCTATGTGTTCATACCCAATGAGGCGAAGTCGGTGTATAGTTTTGAGAATACCGATGCGGAGAAGTTGGCGAGGTTGGCGAAGATCCATGCCATTCAGGAAACGTGGAGTGATCAGACTGAGGTGAAGGATGCTCAACGCAGATTGGCTTCCTTGGATGATGCTTTTTCCGCACCAGAATCCAACTATGAGTTTGAGTTTGTGTTGAATGATGAGAAGACTTATTACAATATGACGGATTTTAAGTCGGCTCAAGCCCGCACGGCTTTTGAACGCTATCGTCAGTTGGAGCAGGCATACCTGAACCAACAGATGGAGCTGATGAAGTATAGGGAGCAGTATGCAACGGGTAATGCCAGATTGAAGGAACAGATGAAGCCGATTATCCTGAAGGCTGAGCAACAGGAGCAGGAGTTGTTTGTGCAGTTGAAGGAAGCTGGCAAAGAGGTTAGACGATTGACGATTAATAATTGACAATTGACGATTGACGATTGACAATTGACGATTATAAATTCTTTATCCGCATGGATAATTGTCAATGGTCAATAGTCAATGGTCAATAAAACAATAAATTATGGGAATACTATTCATTGTAGCACTTGTGATTTCAGCTTTACTGCTCTTGCTGGTGGAGCTGTTCCTGATACCAGGCAGTAGCTTGGCGGCTATCCTATCGGCCGTTTGTCTGGTATGGGCTGTGGCTTATGCATTTGTGAACATCAGTGCCTTGGCGGGCATCATCACCCTGATCATCGCACTGATATTAGGATCGTTTATGCTCATCGCCTTCATGAAATCGAAGACATTAGACAAGGTGGCACTGACGGAGGATGTGGCATCTACTGTAGATCGCTCGGTAGCGGCACAGGTTAAGGTGGGCGACAAGGGCTTTGCCGTGACCCGTCTGGCCTTGATTGGCAATGCCGACATCAACGGCCATGTGGTGGAGGTGAGGTCGGCCAGTGGTTTCCTCAACGAGCAAACCCCTGTGATAGTGACCCGTGTGTCGGATAACGAAATCATTGTTCAAGAAATTAAAAACTCATAAGATATGGAAATTGAATCATTCTATTTTACCGCATTTTTAGTGGTGGCGGTCATCGTATTCCTGGTGATTTTCTTCCACTACGTACCTTTCTTCCTATGGCTCAGTGCCAAGGTTTCGGGCGTGAACATCTCGTTGTTGCAACTCTTCCTGATGCGCATCCGTAATGTTCCGCCATACGTGATTGTGCCTGCCCTGATTGAGGCTCATAAGGCTGGTTTAAAGAATATTACCCGTGATGGACTGGAGGCTCACTACTTGGCTGGAGGACATGTTGAGAGAGTGGTACACGCACTGGTGTCGGCCAACAAAGCCAACATCGAACTACCTTTCCAGATGGCAACGGCCATCGACCTGGCAGGTCGTGATGTATTCGAAGCAGTGCAGATGTCGGTGAACCCCAAGGTGATTGACACCCCACCTGTGAGTGCTGTGGCGAAGGATGGCATTCAGATGATTGCCAAGGCCCGAGTGACCGTTCGTGCCAACATCCGCCAACTGGTGGGTGGTGCAGGCGAGGACACTGTGCTGGCTCGTGTAGGCGAAGGTATCGTGTCGAGCATTGGCTCGGCCACCAATCACAAGTCGGTGTTGGAGAACCCTGACTCCATATCTAAGTTGGTGCTTAGCAAGGGATTGGATGCAGGAACCGCTTTCGAGATACTCTCCATCGATATCGCCGACATCGACATAGGTAAGAACATCGGTGCAACCTTGCAGATTGATCAGGCCAATGCCGACAAGAACATTGCCCAGGCAAAGGCAGAGGAACGTAGGGCGATGGCAGTGGCCAACGAGCAGGAAATGAAAGCCAAGGCACAGGAAGCCCGTGCCAAAGTGATTGAGGCTGAGGCAGAAGTGCCCAAGGCTATGGCAGAAGCATTCCGAAGTGGCAATTTGGGTATTATGGACTATTACCGCATGAAGAACATCGAGGCCGACACCTCTATGCGCGAGAACATTGCCAAGCCAAACAGTACCCCTCAACAAAGATAAACGTATGGAAAAGAAATTTATAGCACCTTCTGAGTTGCCCATCAACGAAGATGGCAGTGTGTTCCACCTGCATGTACGTCCTGGGCAACTGGCTCGGAAAATCATCCTGGTGGGTGACCCTGGTAGAGTAACTACTGTGGCCAAGCATTTCGATGAAGTGGAATGCGATGTGCAGAGTCGCGAGTTCCATACCATTACAGGCACCTATCATGGCAAGCGGATCAGTTGTGTTTCTACAGGTATTGGATGCGATAACATCGACATTGTGATGACCGAGCTGGATGCTTTGGTGAATGTGGATTTTGAAACTCGTCAAGTGAAGGACGACATTACCCAACTGGAGATAGTGCGCATTGGCACCAGTGGTGGTTTGCAACCCAACACACCTGTGGGTGCTTTTGTCTGTTCAGTCCGTTCCATCGGCTTTGATGGCGTGCTGAACTTCTATGCAGGCAGAAATGTTGTGTGCGACCTGCCGATGGAGTATGCTTTCCGCGAGCACATGGCTTGGAGTGGAACGATGTGTGCTCCTGTGGTTTATGCTGTTCATGCAGATGAAGAGCTGGTGGAACGCATTGCCGCTGATGATATGGTGAGGGGCATTACCGTTGTCGGCAATGGATTCTATGGGCCACAAGGGCGAGATGTTCGCATAGCACCTGCCGACTTTAATCAGAATGCCAAGATAGAGTCGTTCGAGTACGATGGTCTGCACATCACCAACTACGAGATGGAGAGTTCTGCCGTAGCTGGATTGAGCAAGCTGATGGGGCATAAGGCAACCACCGTTTGTATGATTATCGCCAACCGTTTGGATGGAGAGATAAACACCAGTTACAAGAACACCATCGATGACCTGATTCAAACTGTGCTGGATAGACTATGAGCGAAGTAAACTTCGATATAACAGCAAGTGACAAAGCAGGACGCTATGAGCAGTTTCTGGAGCAGGTGAAGCCTTGCATTGAGGGTGAGACTTATGAGGTGTCGTTGCTTGCCAACGTTTCTGCGGCTTTGAAAGAAGTGTTTGGCTTCTTTTGGGTGGGGTTCTACCTGGTGCGTGATAGCCAACTGATTCTGGGCCCCTTTCAAGGTTCCATGGCTTGCTCTATCATTAAATATGGTAAGGGCGTGTGTGGCACGGCTTGGAAAGAAAACCTCACCCAGGTGGTGCCTGATGTGGAGCAGTTCCCTGGTCACATCGCTTGCAGCTCGCTCTCCCGTTCAGAGATTGTGGTTCCTTTGTCAGTCGATGGCGAAGTAAAGGGAGTATTGGACATCGACAGTGACCAGTTGGCCACTTTCGACGACACCGACAAGCTTTACCTGGAACAACTGGTGAGCATGATTGTCAACACTTTGTATGTATGAGTTATAGTCAGGAAGATACCATTTGCGCCATTGCCACCGCCCAAGGTGGAGCCATTGGTGTGATTCGTGTGAGTGGGCCACTGGCCATTGCCCACACCTCGGCTATCTTCAAGTGTGCGAAGGTCGGCAAACGTTTGGAAGATTGCCAGCCTTATTCGCTGACTTACGGACACATCACCGATGGAACAGAGATTGTTGATGAAGTGATGGTCAGTCTTTTCAAAGCACCTCATTCCTATACGGGTGAGGACAGTACAGAGATTGCCTGTCATGGTTCACCCTATATCCTGCAACGGGTCATCCAGTTGCTCATCAGCCAAGGATGCCGTTTGGCACAACCTGGCGAATACACCCAACGTGCTTTCTTGAACGGTAAGATGGACTTGAGCCAGGCAGAAGCGGTGGCCGATTTGATTGCCTCTACCTCTGCTGCTACCCATCGTTTGGCCATGAACCAAATGCGAGGTGGGTTCAGCAAGCAGTTGGCCACTTTGCGAGATGAGTTGCTGAAGTTTACGTCGCTCATCGAGTTGGAGCTGGACTTCAGTGACCACGAGGACTTGGAATTTGCTGACCGCAAAGAACTACATGAATTGGCAAATCACATTGAGCAAGTAATCGCCAAGCTGGTGGATTCCTTCGAGGTGGGCAACGCCATCAAACGAGGTGTGCCTGTGGCGATTATCGGCGAAACCAATGTGGGCAAGAGTACTTTGCTGAATGCACTGTTGTGTGAAGACAGAGCCATTGTTAGTGAAATCAGTGGCACCACGCGAGATGTGATTGAAGACACCATCAACATCCAAGGCATCACCTTCCGTTTCATCGATACGGCTGGTATTCGCCAGACCAGCGATGTCATTGAGAATATGGGGATTGAGCGTACATTCCAGCAAATAGACCAAGCCAGTATTGTGCTCTGGATGCTGGATGCCACCTGTGCCCTTAGACAATATAATGACCTGCAGGCTCAAATCCTTCCTCATTGCGAGGGCAAACAACTGATTTTAGTGTATAATAAAGAGGACTTGGCTTCAGCCTTGCCTTCTCCTTCTATAGCATGTGAACATATTGCCATTTCTGCCAAACGAGGCACCCATTTGGATGAATTGAAGCAACTATTGGTTCAGTGTGCTCACCTGCCCGAGATTTCCCAAGCCGATGTGATTGTAACCAATGCTCGCCACCATGAGGCACTGACGCATGCCTTAGAGGCCATTCAAAGGGTGCAACAAGGCATGGATATGGGCATCAGTGGCGACTTCCTGGCTCAAGACATTCGCGAATGCATCCATCACCTCAGCGACATTGTTGGCGAAGTAACCACCGACGATACCTTACAATTCATCTTTAAGCACTTCTGCGTCGGAAAATAGAATACGATTAACGGTCATCACTCGACATGACTCGATATGACTAAACCGTTTATTTCCAGGCAATTCCACACTCGCAATATCATCAGCGTTAATCGTTGATGATATTTTTTTCGCTCATTTTTGTACGTTATTTGTACGTTTGGGAA
>CACZRQ010000153.1 GCA_902783615.1 uncultured Bacteroidales bacterium
CCAAGTAGCCCAAAAATCAATCACTACAGGCTTGCTGGTATCAGCCATCAGCTCTTTGTAGTTCGCATCTGTAATTTCTAATGCCATATCAAACACTTTTTTAAATTAATAATTATTCATTTTCATATCTTGCAAACATCATGCCAACGTCAGTTGACGTGATAAGTTACATTCTCTATTTCATCCAAGAAAGAGACAAACTCTCTATCAACAGCCACTTTGACAGGATGTGACACCATATCCACTGCCATTTTCGATCCTGTATCTTGAATCTTCAAATAAAGATCAGCGTTTCCTGGATGTCGTTGACACATCTCAGTGAAGCTCTCCACGAATGATTCATCAATCGTCTGAAGCGGCAATGTGACAGTAAATTTCTGAATCAAGCTATCCTTCACGTCAGACATCAGTTCCATCTTGCTAATCTTCAGTTCCAGATTGGAATTCCATTTGCTCGGCTCTACCTTCGCATGGATCAGAACAATCATCTTTTCCTGCACGAAGCCTTGATATACAGCCCAATCGTTTCTCCATAAAGGAATTTCAGCATTACCCGTAAAGTCCTCTATCTTGGCAATACCGTATGGGTCACCTTTCTTGCTGACCCCTTTTCGCAATCCCACTACCATACCTCCAAAGACCAGCTCTTCGCGATCCTTCAACGCCTTCAAATCTCCAAACTCATTCATGCCCGTATTGCACACATGCTTCAAGATAATCTGATACTCATCCAGGGGATGTGCAGACAAATAAATGCCTACCAAGTCGCGCTCACGGTTCAAGCGTTCCAAATCGCTCCAAGGCTCAGCTTCAGGAATAGGTGGCGTGGCAATCTCTACGGCATCATCTCCACCAAACAGTGAGTTCTGCATCTGATTCTTCTCCATTTGGTAAGTCTGCCCATAGCGCACCAACGTATCGAGGAACATTTCTCCTTTGGCATTCTGGCCAAAGAAACGTTCACGAGCAATGCCAAAACTATCGAATCCACCGCATAAAGCCAAACTTTCATATACTTTACGATTGGCAGCTGACATACTGACACGTTGGGCAAAATCAAATACATCTTTATATGGTCCATGCTCAGAACGTTCCTTGATGATTGCCTCAGCCGCAGCTTCTCCAATGCCTTTAACAGCAGCCAATCCGAAACGAATCTCCCCTTTCTTATTTACACCAAACTTCTGGTAACTTTCATTCACGTCAGGACCAAGTGTAGCGATGCCCATCGCCTTACACTCATCCATCAGCTTCGTGATTTCCTTGATGTCGTCTTTTCTGCGACTCATGATGGCAGCCATAAACTCAGGCGGATAGTTTGCCTTGAGGTATGCCGTTTGGAAAGCCACCCAAGAATAGCAAGCAGCATGAGATTTATTGAACGCGTAAGAAGCGAACTTCTCCCAATCGGCCCAAATCTTCTCCAGCACTTTGGGGTCATGGCCATTCTTCTGCCCTCCTTCAATGAATTTGGGCTTCATCTCGTCAACAATCTTCTTCTTTTTCTTTCCCATCGCCTTTCTCAGCGCATCACTCTCACCTCGAGTGAAGTTGGCCAACTGACGGGAAAGCAACATCACCTGCTCCTGATAGACTGTAATACCATAAGTATCTTTCAGGTATTTCTCCATGCAAGGAAGATCGTATGTAATCTTCTCCCTACCAGACTTACGGGCGATGAACGATGGGATATAGTCCATTGGACCTGGACGATACAAGGCATTCATGGCGATGAGGTCTTCAAACACCGTAGGCTTCAACTGTCTTAGGTAAGTCTGCATGCCCTGCGACTCAAACTGGAATGTTCCTATGGTTCTTCCCTCTTGATACAACTGGTAGGTCTTGGGGTCATCCATGGGGATATGGTCCAAATCAACATCTATTCCCCTGGTCAGTTTGATGTTAGCAACAGCTTCCTTCAACTCCGAAAGCGTCTTCAATCCCAAGAAATCCATCTTGATCAAGCCTGTTGATTCAATCACATGTCCGTCATATTGGGTGCAATTTGTCTTCACATCCTTGAAATCAGGATCATCGGCTGTAGATACAGGCACATGCTCACTGATTGGATCGCGGCAAATGATGAAGCCACAGGCATGAATGCCAGAACCTCTTACATTTCCCTCCAGCATCTTGGCATATTGAATGGTGTGTCTCAATTTGGGGTCTGCTGATTTTTCTGCCTCCTGCAATTCGGGAGTACACTTGATGGCATTGGGCAAGTTCATCTTCATTCCCTCTGGCAAACGTTCTGGAATAGCCTTCACCAAATCGTTAGCCACCTGCAAAGGCACCTTCTCCACACGAGCCACATCCTTCAACGAGTTTTTGGTCGCCATTGTGGCGTATGTAATGATATGCGCACAATTCTCATGTCCGTACTTATCCTCCACCCATTTCAGCACCTTACCACGTCCATCATCATCGAAGTCTGTATCAATATCAGGCAAGGAGATACGGTCAGGATTCAGGAAACGCTCAAACAGCAAGTCGTATTTCAACGGGTCAATCTTCGTGATTCCCAAACAGTAAGCCACTACAGAGCCTGCAGCCGATCCACGACCAGGACCCACCATTACGCCCAATTCGTCTCTAGCTGAATTGATAAAATCCTGCACAATCAAGAAATAGCCTGGGAAACCCATCGTCTTCATGATGTGCAATTCAAACTTCACGCGTTCGACCACGTCATTGGGTATAGGGTCTCCATATAATTTCTTGGCTCCAGCGTAGGCCAATTCAGCCAAATAGTCGGCTTCAAACTTAATTCGATAAATCTTGTCATATCCACCCAGCTTGGCTATTTTCTTCTTACCAGCTTCCTCGCTCAACTGATTCTCACCGTTTTCATCGCTGGTAAATTCATCATACAACTGCTGCTCAGTAAACTTCCTACGCCATTCTTCTTCTGTACCAAACGATTTAGGTATGGGGAAGAAAGGCATGATGGGATCATGGTCAAGGCTATAAACCTCAACCTTGTCAAGAATCTCCAACGTGTTTGACAACGCTTCAGGCACATCAGCAAACACCTCGTTCATCTCCTCGCGGGTCTTGAACCATTCCTGTTTTGAGTAGAGCATGCGGGAAGGGTCATCCAAATCTTTCTGTGTCGCCAAACAAAGCAGATGGTCGTGAGCCTCTGCATTATCCTGATCCACAAAATGACTATCATTCGTACATATCAGTTTGATACCATATTCTTTCGCCAATTCAATCAACACCTTATTCGCTTTCTGCTGCAAAGGATAAGTTTCACGGTTTGCCCTGATATTCGGGTCCTTCACTTCATGACGCTGCAGTTCCAGATAGTAATCATCGCCAAACAGGTTATGATACCATTCGATAGCCTCTCTGGCTCCTTCCATATCTCCTTTCAATATCTTGGCTGGCACCTCACCAGCCAGACAAGCGGAGCAAACAATCAAATCTTCATGGTATTTCTCCAAATCGAACCTGTCAGTACGCGGACGGTTGTA
The DNA here is from genome assembly GCA_902783615.1 of uncultured Bacteroidales bacterium. Classification (GTDB taxonomy): domain Bacteria; phylum Bacteroidota; class Bacteroidia; order Bacteroidales; family Bacteroidaceae; genus Bacteroides. The sequence continues at coordinate 3,480 of CACZRQ010000153.1, forward strand.
GAAGCCATCCACCCAAGCATTCGATACCAATTTGATCAGATTCTTATATCCATGCTCATTCTTGGCAAGCACAATCAGGTGATATCCACCTCGGTCGTCCTTGTCCTTCACCTCCTTATGTCCGTGGCGAGTTACATACATCTCGCAGCCAAAGATAGGCTTGAAAGGTTCCAGTCCCTCTTTCTTGCGCTTGCCGTTCACCTCTATGCAATAGTCATGAAACTCTTTGATGCCAAACATGACCCCATGATCGGTAACAGCCATGCCTCTCATCCCATTTGCAATGGCTTTATCCACCAATTTGCTAATGCTCGCTTGTCCGTCAAGCAAGGAATAATACGTATGTACATGTAAGTGAACGAAATCTTGCATACAATCCCAAACTATTAATGATTTTAGGTCTCAAATGTACAACGGTTCTTGCTAATACCCAAAAAAAAAGCAGAAAAGTTATCAACAGCTTCATTTCTTTCCAAAATATTTGCTTAGTCTTCAAAATAAGTTTAATTTTGCAGTTGGTTTTGATATGACCATATTAATAAGATGCGGAAAGCGACTTTGACTGAACAATGAAAAGGCTTAAAAAGATACACATACACCGTGAAGGTACACACACATTGATTGGAGGCTTTCTCGGATTGTTGCTGCTGAATATAGCGCTGTTTTATGGATTTGAGACAAAAATCCCATTTTATATTGTCTTTGGCGTAAGCGTCATCGTTTATGCCATTGTGGTTAACTTTTTCCGTTGCCCCATCCGCTTGTTTGGAAAGGACACGACGAAAGTCGTTGTGGCTCCTGCCGATGGCAA
>CACZRQ010000154.1 GCA_902783615.1 uncultured Bacteroidales bacterium
TACACCCTGATAGCCGACTCGCTGATGGAGAATGCCCTGCATTTCTTCCGCGACAGGATTGAGAATGCTTTCGCAAGTAGGGATTATACTGGCATTGGCAATAATGACAGAGTGAGGCGTACTAAGAACGATTCAATCTTTGAAAGACTGGATTGTCAGTTTACGATAGAACAAGCCCAGCAGCAATCTATTGTTGTAAAAGGTAGTGCTGTGACCCTGAACAGTGTTCGGCAAATGCTCAAAAACTGGCGCAATCATGGTCTAGTTGTGAAAATTGAAGGGGGCAAATATCGAAAGCTTTGAAAAAAGTGGTCAATAGTGGTCAATTGTCAATAGTCAATAAGAAAATTCAATTAAATAATGTTAGACAGAACCAAGAACCTCTCCCAGCACTTCACGCTGGGAGAGTTAACCAAGACGAGTTATCGTACCGCCGATAACAATGAGCCTCCTTTAGAGGCAGTAGAGAATCTCATTACCATCTGTGTGGATTGGTTGGAAGAACTGAGGTATATCTACAACCGTAAGTATGTGCTTAAATATGAGGATGATTACTACACTTCAAAGAAGGTGAAAGGCATCATCATCAACCAAGGATTCCGCTCCATTCAGGTGAGCGAAGCGATGGCGAAAGCTGGATTGAAACCAAGCAAGACCTCCAATCATCTAAGGGGTTGTGCGGTGGATATCAATTGCAAGGACAAGCAGCAGGCGAATCGCTATATGCAGATATTGTACCGCATGTCGGAAAAGCACAATCGCGATTTCGACGAGTTGTTCTTAGAACGCCGAGGCGACATCTTCTGGGTGCATTTTGCTGTCAGGCCAACTGGGAATCGCAAGAAGATTCGCTATATGCTGGGGTGAAAATTTTAAGCAACGGGTTACAGGGATGTAGCTCGTTGCTGTCTTTTATCGTGATAACTATTCCTGATCGCCTTTTTCTGGCTCGTCAAGAGGCGGAATGTCATCAATGTCAACCAGTTGTGGCAGAGGATTCTTGTCGCTCTGCTTAGCTCCCAGTTTCTTCAATTTCACACAAGTCTGTAAGATGCTCTGTCCTTCTGGCGTCAGTTTTTTATTACCTTCCTCATACGCCGCTTTGGCATTATCCAATGCCTTGCCCAACGCTTCATACCTCTTCATGAAGAACCCCACACGGTCCATCATCTCCTGAGCCAACTTATACACTTGCTCATGATTTTGAATCTGGGTAATCTGCGTCCATGTCAGCGAAATAATACGCAATGCCGCAAACAGTGTCTGTTCGTCGGCAATATACACATTCTTCTCCATCGCCCTGCGCCACAAGTCGGGTTGAGCCTTCAGGGCTGTCCATAAAGCCCCCGTGTTTGGCACAAACATAATCACGTAATTCATCTTTACCTTGGGCTTTTGGATGTATTTCGAGTAATCCTTGTTCGACAATTCCTTCACATGTTTAGTGATACTGTCCACATGCAGCTTCAGATACTTCTCACGGTCGGCATCATTCTCTGCATTTACATAATCAATAAATGCAGTGAGCGACACTTTGGCATCGATAATCACCTCACGCCGTTGATCCAGATGCAAAATCACATCGGGGCGCATCATTGCTCCTTCGTCCGAACGACTTATACCTCCCTGTGCATCACGGATATATGGTTGCAATTCATAGTGTACCCCTTCAGTGAGACCTTGACTTTCAAGCAGTTCGTTTAGTACCGTCTCACCCCAGTCGCCTTGCACCTTCGATCCATGTTTGAACACCCTGGTCAACTCTTCTGTACTCATCTTGGCTGCCTCGCTCAGTCGCATCATGTTTTCGATATTAGCTTTTAGCTCACCACTCATCTTCGTTTGCTCCAGTGTGTTATCGCTCATGGCCTGCTTCATCTTGTCAATCGTTTCTTTCAGTGGATTCACAATTTGACCGATGTTCAGGTTACTCGATTCGGCAAATTCCTGCTGGCGCTGTTTCAGAATCTCCTCTGATGCCGTCTTCAGCTCGGCTGTCACTTTCTTGATGGTTTCATCGAACTTCTCCTGTTGAGCCTCCATGGCCTGCTTGTGGTTAGCCTCTTGGGCATCCAGCCTGATCTGATAGAACTTATCTCTCTCAGCCTTTATGTTGATAATCTGCTTCTCCAGCTCTTCTTTTGCAGTTCGCATGCGATCTTCCCAATCATCCTTAGCCGCCTGCATCTCCTGTTGATACTCCAGCTTTTCTTCCTCCAGCAACTTTGAGGCATGCTCCTGTTGCACACGAGCCACCTCCAACTTTGTCTTTAGCTGGTTCTTTTGATGATACATCACTCCCAATCCGATGATTTCCAGGATAATTATTGTGATCAACACGAATGTCAAAACCGATATTTCCATCATTCCTCTTATATTGTTCAACTAATCTGCAAATATAACGAGATAATTTCTGCTACACAAGTTTGTGGACCACAATTTGTGAACTGATTCAAATGATGACGGCACTTTTTAACAAAAGAAGGACACACTCTTGCGAATGCGTCCTTCCATTTAGTGTTTCGGTAAATCTGCCGATTATTTGCGCTTGCCTTCAACGGGGAACTGACCCATCATGGCACCTTTGGCTTTGTCGTCGCCATCTAAGGTGAGGTACATGTCGATGTTCATGCCAGCCTGTGCAGCAAAGAAGGTGAAGGAGATTTCATCAGCCTTCTCGGTGTTGATGTCCTCACACTCAATCTTTTCGTCGCCCATAGCCTCTGAGGTGAGGTAAGCGGTGATCTTGCCTTCTTTCTCTTCTACTACGAAGTCCATTTCTGTGTCACCGATAGGGGTGCTGGCCATCAATGTCCATGTGCCGATGAAAGGATTCTTCTTGTCCTGTGCCTGAGCGTTGTTGGTGAAACTCAGCATGGCCAACAGGCAAACAAACATAAAAGCAAACTTCTTCATAATGTCTTTTCTCTTTTAAATGTTATTAATTCGTTTTTGTTTTCTGCTTGCGAAGATAGACATTAAAAATGAAACAATGGCAAAAAAGAACAAACTTTTTTGCCATTGTGTGGATATTAGAATATCAAAAGGGCAATTTAGACCAATTTGATATTATAATTTACGAATCCAAATGTTGCGGAAGCTGATGCTTGGGCTTGGGTCGCCATGGTTCTGCAGCAGGATAGGGCCATCGCCGTGAGCCTTCACCTGTGGGAAGCCAATGTACTCGGTGGTACCCAGAATCTCAGTATGGTTCTGCAGCAGCACGCCATTCTGGATAACGGTTACGTAAGGACGAACCTTGTAAGTGCCGTTCTCGTTGAATACAGGAGCCTCGTAGATGATGTCGAACACATTCCACTCGCCTGGCTTACGCATAGCGTTTGCCAAAGGAGGAGTCTGCTTGTAGATAGAACCTGTCATACCATTTACATAGGTGTCGTTGTTGTAGCAGTCAAGCACCTGAACCTCATACATGTTCTGCAGATACACACCACTGTTACCACGAATCTGGCTGGTGAATTCATCGCTCATCTGAGGTACACACCATTCGATGTGCAGCTGGAAGCTACCGAAGTTCTCTTTGGTCTGGATGTTGCCACCACCATTGCGCACGTCCTTGTTAACGGTCATGGTGCCGTCCTTCACGATCCACTTGGCTGGAGCTGCTTCCTGGGTGCGCATGTTTACGGTTACCCAGTTGTCAGTCATTGACTTCTCAGTACCATCGAACAGTACGATAGCATCGGATGGAGCACCGGCTGTTGCCTGGTCGCCTGGGGTTACTACTGGAGGTTTGGGAGCCCAATACTCTGACATGGTAGGGGTCATGCCTACACCAATCTTGTCGTTACGAACATCCTGTTGAGGCTGTTGCTGTGGACGCTGCTGTGGCTGCTGAGCGAAAACTGCACCGCAAGCCAAAGCGAAAATGCTTAAAACAAATAACTTCTTCATGGTTTTTCTATAAATTTAAATTAAACATATTTTTTTTCTTGGAACGAATTCCAGTACAAATGTAGGAAAAAAACTAATAGCGTATTCTCTTTTTGCGGAAAAAATGCGAAATTTTGGCATAAGAATATGAAATAACCCCACCAAAACGATGGGGTTGCTTCATTTATACGGTTCCTGGGATAGGAATCTTGTCGATGCGGCGCTGGTGGCGACCACCCTCGAACTCCTTGTCGAAA
>CACZRQ010000155.1 GCA_902783615.1 uncultured Bacteroidales bacterium
ATATATATATTATTAATATAAATATATAAATGTTAAGTTCACTTTTTATGGTATGCAAATCATGAAAGTGAAATATCGAAATGGTATAATGGTATTTTGGTATATTGGTACGTTTCCGTATTGATAGTACCACTACGCTATGCATTCCTTTTCCTGCTTGCAATGTATAATCCGCTGAGAATGAGGATGGAACCAAGGATGGATATCCATGTGACAGGCTCTTGCAGGAAGAGAGCCGATGCTATCATGGTACTTACAGGCGACAGGTAAATGTAGTTGGCTGACGCCAAAACACCTATCTCACGTATCACCACACTCCACAATACGAAGCAAATCAAAGCAGCTATCACTCCCAAGAACACCAGGTTCATCCAAATCACTGGTTCAGAGAGCTTTTCCAATGGAAACTGCCACGGATTCAAGGCAAAGGCAGGCAGAACAGTAAGGATGCCGTAGAAGAAAACCTTGCGTGTGAGGAAGGTGGCATTGTAACGTTTGGTCATGTCTCGCATCAACAGGCTATACACTGCCCAGCATCCTGCTGCCACCAACGCTAATATATCGCCTATGGGGTTGAGTTTCAGGATAAAACTTCCGTTAAATATCACCAGTGCCACACCTATGATCGAGATGATGGAGCCTGTTATCAGCCATCGGGTGGCACGAATCTCTTTGGAGAAAGCCATGCCAAGGAACAGCGTCAGCAAGGGAGCATTGCATACAATGAAGGCCACATTGTTTACCAATGAGTACTGGATGGCTGTGTTTTCAGCCAAAAAATAGAGCGAACCGCCTGTAACGCCCAATGCTACGGTGGTGAGCTCATCACGCCAGTTGTCCGTGAAAAGCTTGTGGGGAGAGAATGTCCACACCCCAAGATAGGCAATGATGAATCGCAAAAGGAATATTTCCTGTGGGTTCAATCCGTTTAGTATCAGCACTTTTGTGTTGATGAACGTAACGCCCCAAATAGCGATGATGCTAATGGCAAGCAAGTGGTATGGCAATTTGCTTTTCATGCGACCCCGTAAAATTTGCGTGCAAAATTAATGCTTTTTTCAACAATAATCACTATCTTTGGGCAAAATTTGTAATTAAAAGAACTCTTATGACACCAATTGAACAAAGAAACGAACTGTTGGCGGGCAAGGTTATCAAGAGCTTGAAGACTCGCCATATTGATGGATACTACTGTGCTACGGCCGAAGAGGCCATTCGCCAAGTGATGGAACTAATGCCTGCAGGAAGCAGTGCATCGTGGGGTGGCTCAATGACCCTGCGCGACATGGGGCTCACAAAAGCCTTGCATGAGGCTGGGTGCTACACCTTGTTTGATAGAGATCTGGCTCAGAGCCCAGAAGATGCACAGGCCATTTATCGTCAGGCTTTCTCGGCCGACTTCTACCTGAGCAGTGCCAACGCCATGAGCGAGCAGGGTGACATTGTGAATATTGATGGTAACGGCAACCGTGTGGCAGCCATTGCCTGGGGGCCGAAACGTGTCATATTTGTGGTGGGCGTGAACAAGATTGCCAAGGACTTGGATGCAGCCATCAAACGTGCCAGGGGTACGGCTGCACCTATCAATACCGTGCGTCTGAATCGTGAAACCCCTTGCACACTGGATGGTGTGTGCCATGATTGCCATTCGCCAAACAGTATATGTAATCAAATACATATTATCCGAAATTCCTACGATAATGGACGTTTCTGTGTGGTGATTGTTGGCGAGGAATTAGGCTATTGAAACAGACATGAAAAAGGTGAGATTTGGTGTGGTCGGCACCAATAAGATAACCGACTGGCTGTTGGCTGGTGCCTTTCAGGACAAACGTTTTGAGTTAGCAGCTGTTTGTTCTCGCACCCAAGAACGTGCCGATGAGTTTGCTGCCAAGTACCATGTGAAGCATACCTTTACTTCTATAGAGGTTATGGCACAGAGTGATGTGGTGGATGCTGTGTACATTGCTACTCCCAACTGTACCCATGCTGAGATTGCCATTACCTGTATGAATCAGGGCAAGCATGTGTTATGTGAAAAACCCATGGCATCTAATGCCAAAGAGGTGAAACAAATGATTGAAACAGCTAAACGCAATGGTGTTCTTTTGATGGAAGCTATGATTGCTACCATGAATCCCAATTTCAGTATTGTGCAGGAAATGTTGCCGAAGTTGGGTACCATACGTCGTTATTTTGCTTCCTATTGCCAGTATTCTTCCCGTTACGACAAATTCAAGGAAGGCATTGTGCTGAATGCTTTCCAACCAGAACTATCCAATGGGGCCATGATGGATATAGGTGTTTATACCATTTATCCGCTCATAGCTCTGTTTGGTAAACCACTGGAGATAAATGCACAAGGCGTGATGCTGTCGAGTGGAACCGATGGACAGGGAGTGGTGAATTTGCGTTATGATGGCATGAATGCCACTGTGCTTTATTCGAAAATTGCCAATTCATATTTGCCAACAGAAATTGAAGGAGAAGATGGGAATCTGGTGCTGGATGAAATTCATACCATTCGTAAAGTGACCTATATTCCTCGTCCAGCAGCTATGTCTGGCAGGGGACCTAAAGCTGAACCACAGGAAGTGGGCGTGAAAGCAGAACATGATGATTATTTTTATGAAATGGAAGAGTTCATCAACCTGATAGAGCAGGGAAAACTGGAAAGTAAGATCAATTCTCACGCTGTTTCATTGGCTACTATAGAAGTGATTGACGAAGTGAGAAAACAGTTAGGTGTAGTGTTCCCAGCTGATAAAAGAGAGAAATAATAAAAGATGTGTTAAAAAAGTATAAATTGCGATACAATACAATGAAATATTGCTTAACTTTGCAGCGTTTTTCAAAAGTGAGGGTTCTCTAAGCTTTAAAAAACAAATGGTATTTATGTTTAATTTTTAAAAGTAAAAAGAAATGTTACAGGAAAAAGTTGGTGAATTCGCAGGTGTTATTTGGAACATTCTGAATGGTACTAACGGCATGACACTGAAAGACATCAAAGCTGAAGCAAAGAAGAATGATGTGAAGTTACTTGACAAGGACGCTTACATGGCCTTGGGTTGGTTGATGCGTGAGAATAAGCTCGAAGTAACTGAGGACGGTAAGGATTTGTTCATTAAGCTGATCTGATTCAGGCTTAATACATAAAACTATTAAAAATGTCGATAAAGATGAACTTTATCGACTTTTTTTTTGTATTCTAAAAAAAACTCGCTATATTTACACGTTTAAACAATGTGAATTATGTATCTGTTAGGTTACGACATAGGTAGCTCGTCGGTAAAAGCGAGTTTAGTGGATGCACAAACTGGTAAGTGTGTAGCTTCAGCTTTCTATCCCAAACAAGAAGCAGAGATCATGGCACCACAGGTGGGGTGGGCTGAACAACATCCTGAAAAGTGGTGGGAACACCTGAAGCTGGCAACTGCTGATGTGCTTCTTACTTCGAAGGTAAATAGTCAAGAAATCAAAGCTATAGGCATCTCTTATCAAATGCATGGCTTGGTTTGCGTGGATAAGAATCAGCAGGTTTTACGACCCTCTATCATTTGGTGCGACTCACGTGCTGTAGGCATTGGCGAGCAGGCTTTCAACGATTTGGGAAGTGAAAAGTGTCTCTCTCACCTGCTCAATTCTCCTGGTAATTTCACTGCATCTAAGCTGGCATGGGTGAAACAAAACGAGCCTGATGTGTTTGCGCAGATTGATAAGGTGATGTTGCCAGGTGACTATATTGCCATGCGATTGACAGGAGAGGTTAGAACAACCATCTCTGGTTTATCAGAAGGGATGTTCTGGGATTTCAAAGAAAAACAGGTGGCTCAATTCCTGTTGGATTATTATGGCATTAATGCCAGCCTGATAGCCGACATCGTGCCAACTTTCGGAGAGCAGGGTTTCGTGACCCAAGCTGCTGCCCAGGAGTTGGGCTTGCATGCAGGCACACCTATTACCTATCGTGCTGGTGACCAACCTAACAATGCCCTTTCGCTGAATGTGTTCAACCCTGGCGAGATAGCTTCAACAGCTGGTACTTCTGGAGTGGTGTATGGCGTGAATGGACAGGTGCAATACGATCCTCTGTCGAGAGTGAATACATTTGCACATGTTAACCATACTGATAATCAAACACGTCTTGGCGTGTTGCTGTGTGTTAACGGCACAGGTATACTCAACTCTTGGATCAAACGCAATGTGGCTCCCGAGGGCATTTCCTACGATGACATGAACCAGCTTTCAGCCTCTGTTCCCATTGGTTCTGCTGGCTTGAGCATCTTGCCCTTTGGCAATGGAGCCGAACGTATGTTGCAGAACAAGAAGACAGGCAGTGTGATTTATGGTGTGGATTTCAACCGTCACAACCGTTCGCACATCCTGCGAGCTGCTCAAGAAGGCATTGTGTTCTCATTTAAATATGGTATCGACATCATGGAGCAGATGGGCATGGAGGTGAAGAAAATTCATGCAGGCAAAGCCAATATGTTCCTCAGTAAGGTGTTCAGAGATACCCTGGCTGGAGTAACTGGTGCCACCATTGAACTCTATAATACTGATGGTGCTGCTGGTGCAGCAAAGGGCGCAGGTATGGGGGCAGGCATCTATAAAGACCATGATGAGGCCTTTGCTTCGTTAGAGAAGTTGCAGGTTATTGAACCTAATCAGACTGATATTCCTGCTTATCAGGAGGCTTATGGCCGTTGGAAGAAAATTATTGATAATGAAATGAATAAATAATATAATTTGCAATTATGAAAGAATTTTTTCCTCAAATCGCTAAGATTCCTTTCGAAGGAACAGCAAGTAAGAATCCATTGGCTTTTCATTACTATGAGGCTGATAAGGTAGTGTTGGGTAAGAAAATGAAAGACTGGCTGAAGTTTGCGTTGGCATGGTGGCACACACTGGGTCAGGCAAGTGGTGACCAGTTTGGCGGACAGACACGACAGTATGCTTGGGACGAAGGCGAATGTCCTATCTGCCGTGCTAAGGCTAAAGTTGATGCTGGCTTCGAGATTATGCAGAAGTTGGGCATCGAGTATTTCTGTTTCCATGATGTTGACCTCATTGAAGAAGGCGCAACCATTGAGGAATATGAAGAACGCATGCAGATTATTACTGACTATCTGAAGGAAAAGATGGCTGAAACGGGTATCAAGCTGTTGTGGGGCACTGCCAATGTGTTTGGCCACAAGCGTTACATGAATGGTGCTGCTACCAATCCTGATTTCGATGTGGTGGCTCGTGCAGCTGTGCAGATTAAGAATGCAATCGATGCCACTATTAAATTAGGTGGAACCAACTATGTGTTCTGGGGTGGTCGCGAAGGCTATTCTTCTCTGCTGAATACGCAGATGCAGCGTGAGAAAGACCATTTGGGAATAATGCTGGCTGCTGCTCGCGATTATGCTCGTGCCAACGGTTTCACAGGTACTTTCCTGATTGAGCCAAAGCCAATGGAGCCAACCAAGCATCAGTATGATGTGGATACGGAAACGGTGATTGGTTTTCTGCGTGCCAATGGTTTGGATAAGGACTTTAAGGTGAACATTGAGGTGAACCATGCAACGTTGGCTGGTCATACTTTCGAACATGAACTGACTGTGGCTGTGGATAATGGAATGTTGGGTAGCATTGATGCCAATCGTGGTGATGCTCAGAATGGATGGGATACCGACCAGTTCCCAATTGACAACTTCGAGCTGACTCAGGCTCTGTTGCAGGTGATTCGCAATGGAGGTTTGCATAATGGAGGTATGAACTTCGATGCAAAGTTGCGTAGAAACTCAACTGATCCTGAGGACATCTTCATTGCCCACATCAGTGGCATGGATGCTATGGCTCGTGCTTTGCTTAATGCAGCTGACATTCTGGAGAATTCACCACTTCCCAAGATGTTAAAGGATCGCTATGCCAGCTTCGATGCAGGCGAGGGTAAGCGCTTCGAGGAAGGGAAGATGACGTTGGAAGAACTGGTGGCATACGCCAAGAAGAACGGTGAGCCTGCTCAGAAGAGTGGCAAGCAGGAACTGTATGAAACCATACTTAACCTCTATTGTAAATGAGAAAAATAAAGGTAGGACTCATTCAGCAGTCGGTTACAACCAATCTCTCTACCAATTGTGAGAAGTTGGCAGGCAATATCAGGGCTTGTGCAGCTCAAGGAGCTCAGATGGTGGTGCTTCAGGAGTTGCACAACACCCCTTATTTCTGTCAAGTGGAGGATGTGAACAACTTCGATTTGGCAGAACCTGTGCCTGGGCCATCAACGGTTTTTTATGGAGATTTGGCCAAAGAGTTGGGCATTGTGCTGGTTACTTCGCTGTTTGAACGCCGTACAGCTGGACTTTATCACAATACAGCTGTGGTATTTGATACCGATGGCAACATGGCAGGCAAGTATCGCAAGATGCACATACCCGATGATCCTGCTTATTACGAGAAATTCTATTTCACGCCAGGCGATATTGGCTTCAAACCCATTCAGACCTCACTGGGTAAGTTGGGTCTGATGGTTTGTTGGGATCAGTGGTATCCGGAAGGTGCTCGCCTCATGGCTTTGCAGGGTGCTGAGATGCTGATTTATCCCACGGCCATTGGATGGGAAAGCACGGATACTGAAGATGAGAAACAACGTCAGCTGGGCGCATGGCAAACTGTGATGCGAGGTCATGCTGTGGCCAACGGATTACCAGTGGTGGCAGTGAACAGAGTAGGGCATGAGCCCGATCCGTCTGGACAAACCAACGGCATACAGTTTTGGGGCAACAGTTTTGTGGCAGGTCCGCAGGGTGAGTTCTTGGCCAATGCCAGCGACAGGAACGAAGAGAACTTGGTAGTGGAAATCGATCTGGAACGTTCTGAACAGGTGCGCCGTTGGTGGCCTTTCTTGCGAGACAGAAGGATAGATGCTTATAATGCTATCCTGAAACGTTTTTGTGATGAATAATTGTTGTAGATAATCATAATATAAAATAATGTCAGAAATAACAGATGTCATTTTGGATCCTCATGTCGAAGCGTTGATGCAGCAGTATCAGGACGCATTACCCTTGTTGAAGAAACTGGATAAAAAGGCTTTTGAGAAGTTGAAGAAAGCTTTGGATGATCAAGTCATATATGTAACGGCCATTGAACATAGGGTCAAGACGGAGAAGTCGCTGAGGGGAAAGTTGCTATTGAAAGGTTCGAAGTATCATGATATTACGGATATCACCGATTTGGTAGGCATACGTGTCATCACTTTCTATAGTGATGATGTGGATAAGGTGGCAGCTATCTCGAAGAAGTTGTTCGAGGTTGACTGGAAAGATTCTGTTGACAAACGTAAATTGCATCAACTCACCAGCTTTGGCTATAACTCCTTACACTTTATCTGCAGACTCCGTACGAATGAACCAGGGATGCGAGATATCCGTTTTGAAATACAGATGCGAACTGCCTTGCAACATGTGTGGTCCACCATCGAGCATGATACAGGTTATAAAGGAAATGTGAAGATTCTCGACGAACACCGTCGCCAGTTCAGTCGTCTGGCTGGTATGCTGGAACTGATGGATGACGAATTCAGCCGTTTGCGCAACGAGATCAGCGAGTATCGTCGTAATGTTCAGAGCATGGTGGAATCTGGTAAGCTGGATGATGTGCTACTCACCACCGATTCTTTCAAGACCTATTTGGAAAGAGGTCCGTTTGATAAACTGAACCAACGCATAGCATCTGTAAATCAGGCTGAAATATATCCAGCTTCGCTGATGGGCTTCCTGCCTTTGCTGGAATCGTTTGGCTTTGAGACCTTGGGTGATGTGGATACATTCATCAAGGAGAATCAGGAGGATGCCTACCAGTTGGCTTTGGCACAGATTGCGATGACCGACTTGGATATCCTGGCAGAAAACGTAGGCTTGCAGAATCTGTGTCTGGTTTATGTGTTGAAACATGGTAAGGGTCGCGAAGGGCTGAAATTTGTGTACGACACCTTGAATGGCGAGCAAGAGAGCAATGAAGTGCTGGTTGATATGATTCTGGAACAAGCCAAGAACCTTTCTTTCTGGGGAGATTTGAAAAACATGTAGGTTTATGGGTAAGAAAAAATACATCGATAGCAGTTTGCTGGACCGTGCCATTTGTTTGGCTGTCAATGCTCATGCCAATACAGAACGCAATGGCAAAGGATTTCCATACATCGTACATCCTCTGGAGGCTGTGGCTATTGTGTCAACCATCACTAACGATCAGGAAATCTTGGCAGCTGCCGTTCTTCACGACACCATTGAGGATACTGACGTCACTTATGAGCAGTTGGAGAGGGAATTTGGAAAGCGAGTGGCCGATCTGGTGGCACACGAGAGCGATGTGAAACTTGAAGGTAGCGCTTCTGCCACTTGGCATTTCCGTAAGCAGTTGGCTATCGAACACCTGGCTCAGGCTCCCTACGATGCCAAGGTGGTGGCCATGGGCGACAAACTATCGAACATGCGGATCATGGCTCGCGAC
>CACZRQ010000156.1 GCA_902783615.1 uncultured Bacteroidales bacterium
CACGTCTGTGTCGCTGATGTTGTGGCACACTCGGCAATACTTCACATGGTGTTTCATGTCGATTATGGCATTGCCGAAAGCCTCTACAGTAGCAGTTTCCTGTTGCAACAGATGCAGCACCAAGCGCAAGGCGGTTTTATTTCCCACACCAGGGAGTTTGGTAAATTCATTTACCGCTTTCTCTAATAGCAATGAAGGGTATTGGTTATTCATAGTCATTCATTTTTTATTTTACACAAAAGACGATAGTCGCAATAACGACAACTGTCGGGGCGGTGCTCAGATTGCCTGAACGGCACATTACGATCGAACAGCTCTTGTAACAAGCCTATCAGATGATTACGAAAATCGTTGTCAATCACGCTGAAATCATCAACAGGCTTGCCATTGAATTTGATGTCTGTAGAGAAATCGTTCGATGCAGCATGTTGTATGAGTAGCAATCCCGGTGATACTTTCAGCGGTTGTTTCCTGAGCATGATCGATGAATAGAGGAATGTTTGGAAGATGCGGCTATCTCGTTTATCACCAGCAAACACATCATCCATAGTCTTTACATTCTCTGGCTTTTTACTACCTGTCTTATAGTCGATGATGCGTAATACTCCATCTTTGCTGTCCATGCGGTCGATGGTACCGCCAATCTTCACTTTTAGCGTTCCCTCGGCAGTGGGAACATCCAACGTTTCCGTCACTATTTTTTCCACATCCACCAGTGTGAAAGGCACAAACTGCAAATCGTATCGAATCAGGTTCTCAAGATAGCGGATAATCACACTACGGTTGATTTGCTGTGTTCCGTTATATGCTGCCTTTTCGTCTGCTGGAATTTGGAAAAACAGATGCTTGAAAGCATTGTCCACATAAGTATGCAACTTCGTCTTGTTTTTCAATATAGCCTCTAAGTCAGAACCGTTAATAACTTTTCCGTGAGCAGTGAGGTCGCGATAGAGCTTCTCTGCCGCTTCGTGGAAGATGCTACCGAAGGCTGCATTGTCGATATCCGACGATACTTCTTCTGGTTTACGGATGCGGAGCACATATTTATAATAGAAACTCAGTTGACAATTCAGGTAGGTGTTTAGTGCTGATGGCGAAATACACCATTCTTCGTGATCGGGGTTGCTGTAGTTGTCTACTATCTTCTGCCAGACCTCCGGAGTCTTTTCGATAATGATTTCCCGGTCTTTCACGGGCGATTGTCCGGCCTCTAATTGTTCTCGGCTGATGTTGTGATTCGATTCGGTAAGCAGCTGCAGCATGAAGCGCGACATCTCTCCACGAATGAGATTATTCGTGGTGTTGTTATACATCAGTGTAACGGTTTGGGCGCGTTGAATCAATCTATAGAAGTAGTAGGCATAAACTGAGTTTTTGTGTTCGATGGTGGTCAGTCCGAAAGCCTTGCGTAAGTTGTAGGGAATGAACGATGCATCGCCCTCAGCCTTGGGCAGCATCCCTTCGTTCACTGACAGCAATAACAGGTTTCTGAAGTCCAAGTTTCTGGTTTCCAGTACACCCATAATCTGCATGCCGATGGCTGGTTCACCGTGGAAAGGAATGGTTTCGCTGCTCATGATGCGGTTCAACAATTTGCGGCAAGTGGGGGTGGTTACCTGCAGGTCGCCCTGCTGAATGAGTGTCAGCATACGATTCACCAATGTATAACTCTTGAACAGCGATTCACGATACAGTTGGGCGAAGATGTTGTGCTGTTCTTCCTCTTTCTCGCGAAATAGAGCGGTGGCCTCCAGCAACATATTCAACAGATAAGTGCACAGTGCAAGATTTCCAGCAACAGGCGTGAAAGCTTTCTCTAAGAATGCATCGACTTTCAATTCAGAGGGTAGGGGGAAGAAACGGTTCTTGCTGGTGAGCTCCTGTTCAACCGAAGCAGCAGCCTGCGACAGTTGCCTGGTGTAAGGATGACGCAGGAAAGCCAGTACTGCCTCATAAATGTAATGACCTTGCTGTGGATCGTAACCTATGGTCTGCAAGTCGGCCAATACATTGATAAAACTATACACAGGCGTTTGAGACAATGGGAATCCCATTGTTACATTTACATGCTTCACCTCCTCGGGTAGTGCATGTAGCACAGGTTGCAGCAGTTGCTCGTTGCACAACACCACAGCGTTCTCTTTCTCGGCACAGTCTTTCGGTAGTTGTTTATACCACTGTGGAATGTAGCGAGCCTGCGCATTCTCTGTTGGTGAAGCAATATACCTGATTTGCTTGGGTTGCTGCATCTCATGGAAATGCTTTTCATCCAAAGCGTTGGGAAACAGCTTCATGTTGCGCATGATAAACTCGCCTGCTTCATGTGTGAATGACATCTTCGATTGCTTGGGTTCGTTGGTGTAGGAAGAGTCGTAATCCCAATAGAACAATGCTTTCCCAGCTTCCTTCAATTTGCTAAACAGTGAGGTCTCCACGCGGTTCAGCACGTTGAAGCCCACAAAAGCTACACGTTCGTAAGGCAGACTGCTTGTTTGGAAACGATCAATCACATCTCGATACATCATTCCCTCATAGGCAATGCCTTTGTCAGACAATTGTTGGCGATAGCGTTCGTAGATGATTCCCAACTTGCCCCAAATGGTGATGAAACGCTGTTTCAATTCAGAGGTCTTCTCGATGGAGAAATTGTTGAAGAACTGACGAATAGCTTCCTGCTGCTCTTCTGAAAGGTAACTCAAATCCTCCAGATTCTTCAGTTCCTGCAGGTTGCCGAACAGTTGCTTGGCATTTGCCATATTCTTATCTACGTCGTCGAAGTCGTTCTTCAGCAACTCTCCCCAGAAGTAAAAGTCATCTAATGTTTCTTGGCTCTGGGTCTCCTCTTTATACACCTTATATAATTCGCACACCAGTTGAATGGAGTCGCCTTTCTTCCAGGATGACAGCGAGGTAAACAGTTCCTCTATGCTGATATAGGCTGGAGACCAAACGGGTGTGGATGCCTGGCGAGCCAGATGCTCGTTGAAGAACAGACTGGCACGCTTGTTGGGAAAGACAACTGCTGTGCGTGAAAGGTCGGAACCAATCCGCTCATATAGGTCACGAGCTACTATCTCTAAAAATGTTCTCATATCTTTACTATTTGATTTTCATCTACATACCACAAATAGCCTGTGATATGCGTATAGTTCATCTTTGTCAGCAGCTCGATGTAAGCCTGCACCTGTAGGCGGTGACTCTGCTTTGGTTTGCCGAATTTGAAATCAACCACCACCATTTCATCATTTCGCAGCATCACACGATCTGGACGTCGTTGCTGCAAGCCTTGTTCATCCATCCAGATAATCTCGCACTCGTTGAACAATTGCCAGCTACCATCGTACCAAGACTGTATGTCGGGTAAAGAGAAGGCACGATTCACTTCTTGGCGAATCTCCTCTTCACTTACGATACCACCCACAACACCTTCCATCACCAGTTGTTGGATGGCTGGCTCGATGTCGTCAAGCGTTCGTATAGAGGCAAACAATGTGTGCAGGATGCTGCCTCGATTCATGAAGCGTTGTTTCGATTCTGCTTCGTCGATGCCGGCAATGAAGTCGGCTGAGCGATTCGATTCCCTGAACTCCATCTCAGGATGTCGGCTCACCATTGTTATCGATAGAGGCTTTGGCTCCACAGCCAGAACGTTTTCCGTAGCTTTCTGCTCTTTTGCCTCATAACCCATCAGCTCACCATATTCAAATGTATTCTCCTCCTCATTCCAAGTAGCTTCCAGTATAGGAGCAATCTTGATCAGACTGCTCTTCAAAAGTCCACTGACAGTAGTGCTCATTTTCTTCTGGTCAAGATTGCTGAAGATAATCATGTTCTTTTCAGCTCTCGTCAAAGCTACGTAGAGAATGTTCAAGTTATCTACCCACAACTGCAGACGTTCGTTCAGGTAATCGTCTTTAAACGTCGATTGCAGCATGGATGCTTGATATTTCACCGGCACCATATCCAACGCATTGTAAGGTGCCTCCTGTGGTGTGCACCAAACCATCTGTTCATTATTTCCTCCCACAGTCAGCGTCCAGTCGCAGAATGGCACCAACACCGTATGGAACTCCAGCCCCTTGGCTGAATGCACCGTCATGATGCGCAATCCTTCGGTTTCCCCACTGGGGATGGTTTGCTTACACAGCTTTTCATCCCAATACTGCAGAAAGGCCGTCAATTCAGATGAGTGATCTTTCAAATATTCACTCACGGCATCAAAGAACATGAATAGATATGCATCCTGTTTCTCCATGTTTTGCAGGTTGAAGATTACGAATAGTTCTTCCACCAGTTCATACAGTGGCATCTGCTGTAGTTCTGCTTGTCGGTCTGTAAAGGCAACAGGCAGCATTTCTGAGGCTGGTGTGTTGAGCAACTCATCTAAACTGATGTCTTGCAGATGTTGCACCAAGAATTGATAATCAGTTGTCAATCCAGCCAAAGCAATTTGGTCGTTCGGATTGGTAAGATATCTCAAAGCGTTGATAATGAATTGAATGGCTGTAGAAGCATCCAGTTGGAAAGCTTCGTTTGATACCACAGGAATTTGCAGAGTCTGCTCGAAATAGGTGGCAATGTCTGCCAGGTTTGTTTTCGATCGCAGCAAAATTACCAGCTGATTCAGTGGAATGCCAGCTTCCTGCAGTCGCTTCACTTCTTCACCCAGTGCCTTGATGGTATTCTCTTTATAATTTCCACCATCATCTTTGTCTAAATACTTCACCTTCACATAACCTGCATTGCGTTGCTTGTTGGAGAGCTGCTCCACATCACTATAGGCATTCAGCAGTGGTAAACAATCGTTGCCCAATTCCTGCCTGTATTGTTGGTTAAGCTCTTCTACCACTTGCTTGAAAAGCTGGTTGTTGAACTGAATGATGCGTAGCTCACTGCGGTAGTTCTTCTGCAGCGATTCAATGCGAATCTTATTTGGGGTCTGCTGCTCACGCATATCGTTCAGGATGTTCCAGTCGCCGTTTCGCCAGCGATAGATGCTTTGTTTCACGTCTCCCACAATCAGACTGTCTGAACCTTGTGCCAGTCCTTCGTCCACCAGCGGCTTGAAATTGTTCCATTGCATCCTACTGGTATCCTGGAATTCATCAATCATGATGTGGGTGATGCTGGCACCAATTTTCTCGAAGATGAAGGCCGAGTCGCTGTCGCTGATGAGACTTCCTAACAGCTGGTTGGTGTCGGCCAGCAGGAAGCGGTTCTGTTCGTGATTTTCTTCCGTCACCTCTTCGCGAATGGCATTGATCAACTGCAGCTGATAAAGGTATTTGGTAGCCAAGTCACAACTGTGAATCAAATTCACAGCCTGGGGGCGATAGGCTTCGGCTTTGTTGAGCAGAGGCACCAGTTCGTTTCGTGCTATTTGAGCAACGAGAGCCCCATTTCTTGATTTTGCCTTAACCCAACTATCTGCATCCCTCATGCGCTCAGGTAAAACAACACCGTCCACCTTGATCTTATCGAATTTCTTCTTGTCAACCAAGTCATTGAAATAACCAATCACAGTCTTTCCATTCTTGATGTCAACTTCAGAAAGCCCATGATCGTTCATGATCTGGACAAATTGGTTTCGATAGGTTGCCAGTTCGTCGATTGCCTGTTGCTTCATCAGCTTCAACTTTTTTTGGTATTGCTGAATCACTTGGCTGTCTTGCAACTGTTTGTGCAGATTCTTGCTCTTCTCCACAAACCCCTCGTCGAAGATATGCTTTCCAAACGATTTCAAATCCTTATCTATACGCCAGCTCGAAGCGTCACCAATCTTGGCATCGATGTAGCTCAATATCCAAGAAAGTTCATGTGAGTTCTCGTCCAGTCGGGCTATCATGTTATCTACTGCCGTGTTCAACACAGCTGTAGTATCCAGTTCGATGTTCAATTTCGACCCTATGCCCAACTCACGAGCCAGGTTACGGGTCACGGTCTGGAAGAAAGAGTCGATAGTGGTAACCTGAAAACGATTGTAGTCGTGCAAAATGCGTTTCAATGCGATGCCTGCTCGCTGCTGAATTTCTGTCTGTTCAAACGAATGACCCTCAGCCTGCAATCGTTCGCTCAGGGCGTTGAGGTAGGGTATAGAGGCCGTTTCACCTTGCCAGATGCCCCATAGCTGTTGCCAGATGCGCTCTTTCATCTCGTTGGTGGCCTTGTTGGTAAAGGTCACCGCCAAGATGTGACGATAGGCGGCTGGGTTGATGATGAGCCGCTTGATGTATTCCACCGTCAGGGTGAATGTCTTGCCCGAGCCTGCCGATGCTTTGTAAATCAATAATTCCATGTAGCTACACCTATTTATATATATAAGCGTCAAAAGTGCGCTTCAATAATAACATGGTAAAGATAAGGGAAAAAAGTGTAAAAACCAAAAAAAAACGCTATCTTTGCACCATTGAACAAAAAAACTATGTAGAAATGAAAGAAAAGATTTTGGTTACGGGAGGCACTGGCTTTATTGGCTCTCATACCGTTGTAGAACTTCAAAATGCTGGTTATGAGGTAGTCATCATCGACAATCTCTCCAATTCTAAGGCCGATGTGGTGGATAGCATCGAGCAGATTACAGGCATCCGTCCTGCTTTCTATAACATTGATTGCCTTGACTTCACAGCCCTCCGACTCCTGGCTCACAAAGAGCCTGATATCAAGGCCATCATCCATTTTGCTGCTAGCAAGGCTGTGGGTGAGTCGGTAGAGAAGCCCTTGAAGTATTACCGCAACAACCTCAACTCGCTGATCAACTTGTTGGAACTCATGCCACAGTTCAACATCCAGGGCATTGTGTTCTCTTCTTCATGCACCGTTTATGGTCAGCCAGATGTACTGCCTGTTACTGAAGATGCACCCATTAAGCAGGCTGAGTCGCCTTACGGACAAACCAAGCAGATTTGTGAGCAGATCATTCGCGATACAGTGAAGTCGTGCTCTCCCATCACCTCTGTACTGCTGCGCTATTTCAACCCCATCGGTGCCCATCCTACTGGCCTGATTGGTGAGTTGCCTAATGGTGTGCCGCAGAACCTGGTGCCTTTCATTACCCAGACGGCTATGGGCATCCGTGAGCAGCTTAGTGTGTTTGGTGACGATTACGACACGCCCGATGGCTCTTGCATCCGTGACTACATCAACGTGGTTGATTTGGCCAAAGCACATGTTCATGCCATTGGTCGCATCTTGCAGAAGAAACAGCTCGAACCTGTTGAGGTGTTCAACATCGGAACGGGTAGAGGACTTTCGGTGTTGGAGCTCGTTCATGCTTTCGAGGAGAGCACAGGCGTGAAGCTCAACTACCGCATTGCAGGTCGTCGTGCAGGTGACATTGTCAAGGTGTGGGCCGACCCGAAAAAGGCCAACGAGGTTTTGGGCTGGAAGGCGCAAGAAACCATCGAAGATACGCTCCGTTCTGCCTGGAATTGGCAGGTAAAACTGCGTGAAAAGGGCGTTCAATAATGTTTTTTGACATTTTTTGCAAAAAAAATTCACTTAAAATTTTTTTTATTAAATAAAAAAGCTTAATTTTGGAGCACATTACCTGATTGATGTGGATAGTATGCGAATATAATCTCATCATACCAATGCATTTTTCATTTGCATTGACAGGAAATTGAATAGTAGTTTTGTCGTGTTTTATTTTGTGTTTGTGTTGTAGGCCAGGCTTTGTTGAGAAACAAGGCCTGGTTTTTTCTGGTGGCAACCTCCTCATAAAACAAGAATGAAGGGGTAAGCCCACAATGAGGATGGGGAGTATTACAGCCTGAACCCGAAAGCAGCTCGAGCTCGCCATTTACTCTGGTTCACGGTTACAGACTCATCATCGAAGAACGAGTTGTTCATCACCAGTGTGGCACTAACGAAATAGCGGGGCGAGAAATTGTACACAATGGCTGCCCGCTCGTTGAACAACATGTTAAAACGTATGTGCTTTGCCTTTATCCGTTCGCCATTTAAAGTGTAGTTGTTACGGTTATAGACTACGATTGTGGGCATGGCCGATATGTGGAAGAGCCATTTTTTTGCCACTACCCAGTTGTAGCCATAGCCACCACCAATGCCCACATGACCTGCATAAATGCGTGTGACAGCAGCATCTGGATTTCTTTCTTGCAACTTCTCAGTGGTCTTTATAGTTCCACCGAGATAGCTGATACCAGCTAACCAGGAACCTGCAGAGCGACGTTGGATATACGATTGGGTGAATGCAGCTGGATAGGAGAAATGCCGATGGTTAAAAACATAATAACCTGTGATATTCAGCATGTTCAACCTCACATCTCCCTCTTCCATTCTGCCCGTCTCATCGCCATATTTGATATCTCCCGACAGTGTTTCAGATCGTTGGTAGCTGGCGTCTATGCTGAAACGACTGCTGAAATAATTCAGATTCAATTCATAGTCGTTGTATGCTCCTGATAATTTGGCAGGATTGAGAGCCAATGCGACCGAAAGACCTCGATAGGAGGCGGCAATGCTCACGGTTGTCTTATGACTGGTATGCAGGTTGGCCTTGGTTTTCATCCCATCCATCGTTCCTCTGACATAAAAGTCATTGCCGCTTTGGTTCAAACGGATTTTCAATGTCAGTTTTCCCTCTGGTCTCACCACATAGTTCGTGTCGTATGGACTACGGTAGTAACGGGCAGTTAAAACACTGTCTATCTTAGCCTTTCTTTCCTGACGGCGAGACTGACCATTAATCATCGACCATTGGCAATTGACCATTAACATAAACAATGCCAATAATCCATACTTCAATATCGTCTTATTCATAATCTATCATATTTAATCGTCAATCTTAGAAATGATATGCAAATCCCGCCTTAATTTCAAATGTATTAGCTCTAACATCATCATGATACTTATAATGCGTTCTACGACTGAAATAACTAACGTTCATAGCGAAACCCCACTGCTTACCCAAATCCATCTCTACCATCGGGTTAACCACCAGCAGGCGGGCATTACCCTTATCGCCCTGTACATCCAAATAATGCGGATCATCAACCTTCGACAAATCCTTACTCTCATAACCCTTCCAAGTGTAGATCCTGAAGAAATTCACATTCACTGCCACGCGTCCGAAATTACGCAACTCAACATGGGTCTTCGACTTGATGCTATATCCGCTACCCATATTATAGTCGCGTTCCAACACATTGAAATAGTCACTTTTGGTACCTCCCAGCAGGATGCCACTCAGGTGCACTTGCTGCTCCAACTTGGTGAGCACACCCACCTGAGGCATTCTAACCACAATGCCGGGACCCACACTGGCTGCCTCGCTGATGCGGTAGGGAGTCAGCTCTGTGCCGTCTTTCACTGGCTCAGAGTCGTAGTAGTTGTAATGCTGGTAGAAACCAAACTCAGCTCGCATGCCGTTGTCGTGGGCATACATCGGCGTACTCCACAATCGACCCAGCAGATGCAAGCGGTTGATGAACGGCTGGTTCTTGCTCAGTCCGAAATTGGCCTCCACGTCAAAGTAGTCGTATGGCTTGTTGTAATCGTTTTCGTTCAGCACATCGCCATATTCCAATCCTATTGTAATGAACGGGTTATGTTCTCCACGGAAGAAAGAACCATCGTCGGCCAGATAACGGCTACCAAACGTCAACCTGAAATCGATGGGGAAGCGACTCCAGTCGTGATGTAATGCATTCTGATGATTCACATGCCAGGCGGCACCCGAGATGATGCGATTCAACCCCTTTATTGGGTCGATAATTACGCCAATGGCTTCTCTGAGGAATCTTGGAAAACCTCTCAGACCATCGTTTAGTACAGCATCACTCAGCCTGTGCGAAACCTCACCAATGGCGATACCACCCATTGTGGTGGCCAACACATCGTTGATGGCAGGTGGCTCGGTTTCACCAAACATTTCCCACATTAGCGATCCGCCCAAAGCGTATGGCGTTGATACCCAGAAGTTCAAACCATTGCTTCGTGCCGAGTTGAAATACAGATTGCCATGATAGGGATGGGCAAACAGGTTGGTTGTAAACAGGTCGTTATCCCACACAAAGGCATTCTTGAAGTTGTTGCCAATGCTCTTCCAAGTGGTTTGGGCAAACTCCTCTTTCACTACGAAACGGTCGAACAGGTGGACGAACACATTGATGCCTGTTGCTTCGGCAGCTGCCAGCCACGCACTCTTGTGCTTGGGGAACTGAGCCAGTGATTCTCCAGGCTGCAAAAGTGGTTTCTCTTTTTGAACAGGTGCTGCTCCCTCTCGCCGTTGATGCCTTAGCGTCAAACCTGCTTCGAAGATCATGCGGTTACGGTAGCGGGTGCCATGACTGTAATATCGGGTATCGCCATAGCCCACACTGGCAAAGGCTCCCCAATTCTTATTGATTTGATAATCAACGTTCACACGCCCCTGAATGCTAAATAAACGCTTGGGGGTATTGATATCATCTTCTTCAAATGTTTCGATGTGGGCATAGCCAATGTCACTACTCAACGACCAGTGAGGAGTGAGTTGCTTATACAAACCCAAACGGTAGAATGCGGCTCCCGAGAATTTCTTGTTCAGGCCCATGTAGTGCGTACCAATACCCAAGATGCGATAGGTGCTTTTGTTGCGAAAGCGCACGGCCATGTTCAACTTGTTCGCATTACCACCAAAAGCCATGAAGTCGATGGTGGTTTTCGGACTCACGTTCAGCAAGCCAATCTTATGTCCCCCTTCATCCTTGGTGATGTTCAACAAGCCAATCTGCCAACCTTTAGGGTGACTGATGGCAGTGTTGAACAAACCCAGCTGTAAACCATTCAACTCGTCGGTAAAGTTGTGCAGCGAAAGCTGGAAACCCTGCATCTTTCCCGATGCGATATTGAACAACGATGACACTTGCAGACCTCGCTCTACACCCATTGAAATGTTGCTGATGCCGCTGAGCTGCATACCCCTGATGGGCGCAGCCGACATGTTGGCAAATGTGCCTAACTGCAATCCATTCATTTTATCGATGGCAGTAGAAGAGATAATGCCAAGCTGTATGCTCTTCACAGAGTCCTGCACACTGGCAATTCCCACAGGCCATCGCTGGGCATGCAGTGAACAGGAGAGAAGAAACATGATGGTAGTCAAAATCCAATATCTCTTTTTTCCCTTAGTTTTCATGATTATCTTCCTCATTTTTGTTGCATGAGTATTTTTGCCCGCAAAGATAATTAAAAGATTTTGAATACCAATGTTCCAATATTCGTTTTTTCTGTTGTACTCTCTCTCGTCAATTTCCTTTCCTGAACTTCTTGGGTGACACACCTAACTGCGACTTCACAAACTTGCCGAAGAAGGAGAGGCTGGGGAATTTCATATCCGTGGCGATTTCCTTGATGGACTTGTCGGTGTACTTCAGCTGGCGCACAATGGAGTGGGTGGTGGTTTCATGAATCAAGTCGAGGGCAGTGCGCCCACTGATCTGCTTCACGATGGATGAGAGGTATTTGGATGAGACATTCAGCATGTAGGCATACTCTTGCACAGAGCGCACTCGACCTTCGTTTTCAGCCAGGAGCTCGATGAAATTCTTGAACAACACATCGCTCTGCGTCATGTGTTCATTTTCGTTCAGCTCTAATTTCTCAACCCTGTCGGTGATGTTGAGCAGTTCGAAAATGACGCAATGCAAGAGCGACATCATGATGGCCTGATGGAAGACCGAGCGAGTGCCGTGCATCTTCGCATTGGCCAGCTCGTAGTAGTGCGAGAGCAGCTTCACGTCTTCTTCCCCCACATCGATGACGGGGTTGTTGACGAGGAAGTAGAAGTTCTTCCAGATGTTCTTCGTCATGAAGATGGAGCTGTTGAACGAACGGGTGGAGATGCCGATGATCTTGACCTGAAAATCGGGTGTGATCGGACTATAATAGGCATAGACGGCACGAGGCATTCCCAAGAGCAGCTGGTTGCGATGCAGACAATAGATTTCGCCATTCATGCTGACTTTCCCTTCGCCGTTGAGACAGAAGATGACGATGATGGAGTCCACCTCGATGGCACCCGTGCGGATGGTGGGCAGCTTGTTGACATCCTCGATGATGAAGAGGTCGCCATCGATGTAGTCCACATAGTCTTCATTCTTCAGATATTCAATGCTAATCTTTTTCATGGCAGGAATTCTTCAATAAAACCATTCATTTCATCAGCGTGAGCTTCCACGTCTTGGTAGAGTTTCAACTGGTTCTTGGCACGCACCAAGTTGTGCTCAGGATAGGCTGTTTTGTAATAGGTGTCGCCATTCAGATAGTCGGCCAGGAACCTGACGCACTGCATGTAGGGAAATAGCGCAGCCCCGTATGGCATTTTGGCTATCTCGGCATCCGTTAGGAATGACTGGGTGCTTTGCAGATATCCTTGTGTAAAAGCCTTGAATATTTGCATGTTGAAACCCACTTTGCTGAGATCGGCATCATCCTCTGCAGTGAAGTTGGCAGCTGTTCGCAGGAAATCGCCATAATCGGAATAGATGTGACTGGGCATCACCGTGTCGAGGTCGATGACGCACAACACTTCTCCCTGTTCGTTGAACAGGATGTTGTTCACTTTGGGGTCGCAATGGCAGATGCGTGTGGGCAGGAAGCCTCTTCGCAACCATTCGGTGGCAGCACTCATGGAGGGACTCACTTCCAAGATGTTTTGGCACATGTCCTTGACCTGACTCAGCCTGCCAACCTTGTTGTCATGCATGGCATCTTCCAGCTGCTTTACTCTCAGTTCGATATCGTGGAAATGAGGGATCGGCTCTCCCAGCTTCTCGGGCATGTCGGCCAGCATGGCTTCAAAGTGTCCGAAAGCCAAGCCGGCAGACATGGCTGTTGACTCGTTGACAACATTGATTGTCTGGGTGCGTGGGATAAACAGCGACATACGCCAATAACTTTCAGAATCAAAGTGATATGTCTTTCCATCCTGGGTGGTGATGAATGTCATCACCTTGCGGTCGATATCATCTTCACCTGCCACTTGCAACTTGCCTCGAATGTGGCGTGTAACCTTCTCGATATTGTCTTGCAACAAGGCCACATCCTGAAAGATATGGTGATTGATTCGTTGCAGTACATAGTCGGGTGAGTCGGGTTCCATCGTACTGACCAGAAACGTGTCATTGATGAGTCCGTTACCTAAAGGCCTGATGTCGCTGACGTTTCCCTGAATGTTGAAACGTGTAGCTATGTTACGTAAATCTTTCATTTGGCAAAAGCATAAGAAAAACCTTTAATCTTGTCCTGACCACCACGGGTGAAGTCAGGTATCTCAACAGGCACACACCCGTTATCCATAGAGATGGCAGACAATTCGCCAATGCAGCACCATTCTGCAAGGTCATAAACGTCCATATCTAAAGGCAAACCGTTGTGGAGGCAATACACCAGTCGGTAGTCCATAATGAAATCCATGCCGCCGTGGCCACCCACCGTTTTGGCTGTTTCTTCTAAGTCCTTGGTAAGGATAGGACTGCGGTATGCCTCCATCACCTTATCCTTGGCTTCGTTGGTGAGGGTTACCTCATAACGCTCATCGAACTTCTCTGGCAAGAGCGAACGATCCAATTGCTGAGGCAATACACAGAATTGCTGTACAGGATATTTGCCGGCATAGCCTTTGGTGCCAACCACCTGATACATGCGACTGTAAGGACGTGGGGTCATCACGCCGTGCTCCAATAGGATGGTAGCTCCGTTCTTGGTTTTGATCATGGTGGTGGTTTCATCACCGTTCTTGAAATCGGTCACCTGTTCGCCTGTGGTCTTCAGGATATGGGCAGGGCCATTCACAGCTTTGGTGTCCATGGCTACCAAGGTTTGCAGCTGGTCGCCACGGTGAATGTTCAGCACCTGGCAGATGGGGCCGAAGCCGTGTGTGGGGTAGATGTCGCCACGATGTGTCCGGTTGAAATCCATGCGCCAGTTGTTCCAATATTCCTCCCAATAGGGATCGAGGTTATGCAGGTAGGCACCTTCCACATGCAGCACCTCACCAAACACGCCTTGCTGGGCCATGTTCAGTGCCGTGAGCTCGAAGAAATCATAGCAACAGTTCTCCAACTGGATGCAGTGTTTGCGAGTTCTCTCTGAGGTGTTGATGAGGTTCCAGATATCATCGAGCGAAGTGGCAGACGGAACCTCGATGGCAGCATGCTTGCCATGCTCCATGGCATAGAGTGCTACTGGTACATGGTGAATCCAGTCGGTGGCGATATACACCAAATCGATGTCATCTCGTTCGCATAGCTGCTTATAAATCTCTGTATCACCACTATAGCCTGCAGCTTCGGGTAAGCCAGCCTTGCGCAGAATCTCCTGCGATTTCTCAACATTCTCAGGCAGCACATCGCACAGAGCCACAATCTGAGTTCCTGGTATATGGGTGAAACGCTCCACGGCACCAGGACCACGCATACCCAGTCCCACAAAGCCCACACGCACCGTTTCCAACTTGGGAGCCGTGAGTTGCAGCACGTCTTCCTGACCTGCCGGACGAGGGGGCACCACTGTCTTGATGGGTTCAAAAACCTGACTCTTCTGTTCTGTCGAAGAGGTACAGCCGGCTATGAGCAAACCTGCCAGCAAGGTAGTAAAAAGAGAGCGAATCATAGATGTTTAAGCATTAATTTAGGTTTATAATCTTCAAAGGTAGCGAAAATAATTTAAAAACGATGCTTCTTTCCAACTATTTCTTTATCTTTGCATGAAATTTAACGATTATGCTGAAAAAAATTATTATAGGATTGTGGATTTTGCTGGTTTTAGGACTGGCAGCGATGGTGTTTGTGTTCACAGGCATCGCAAAAGGCTGGATAGGTTACATGCCACCCGTTGAGGATTTGGAGAATCCCACATATAAGTTTGCTTCTGAGGTGATTTCCGACGATGGCGTGGTGTTGGGTACCTATTCTTATAGTAAGGAAAACCGAGTGTATGTGGGGTATGACGAGTTGTCGAAAGGCTTGGTCAACGCCTTGATAGCCACCGAGGATGTGCGTTTCAACAATCATTCTGGCATCGACTTCATTGGCTTGGTTCGCGCCATCATCAAGCGAGGTGTGATGATGCAGACCAATGCCGGTGGTGGCAGTACGTTGACCCAGCAGCTCTCTAAGCAGCTCTACTCGCCCAGTGCAAGCAACCTCATGGAGCGAGCCATGCAGAAACCCATCGAGTGGGTGATTGCCGTAAACTTGGAGCGTTACTACACCAAGGAAGAGATCATCACGATGTATCTCAATAAGTTCGACTTCCTGAACAATGCCGTGGGCATCAAGACAGCTGCCCATACCTATTTCAATTGCTCGCCTGCCGACCTGAAGATTGAGGAGGCTGCCACGCTGGTGGGTATGTGTAAGAATCCATCCCTGTATAACCCTGTTCGCTTCAACGAACGTTCCCGTAGTCGTCGTAACGTGGTGCTTGGACAGATGGTGAAAGCTGGCTATATCTCTTCACAGACAGCCGATTCACTGAAGGCATTGCCTTTAACGTTGCATTACAACCGTGTTGACCATAAGGAGGGTATTGCTACCTATTTCCGTGAGTATCTGCGTGGTGTGTTGACGGCCAAGAAACCTGACAAAGCCAATTACCGAGGCTGGCAACGTCAACAGTGGTATGAGGATTCATTGGATTGGGAAACCAACCCACTGTATGGCTGGTGCGAGAAGAACATGAAGAAAGACGGTGAACATTATAATCTCTATACCGATGGCTTGAAGATCTATACCACCATCGACAGCCGAATGCAACGCTATGCAGAGAATGCAGTGGAGACCCATCTGAAGGATTTGCAACAACAGTTCTTCAAGGAGAAGGCTAAGTCGAAGACAGCCCCGTTTACCCGTAATCTTACTGCCGAGCAGGTGAAGGACATCATGGATAGGGCTGTACAGCAGAGCGACCGTTATCGCAACATGAAGAAAGCTGGTGCCACCGATGCTGAAATCGACAAGGCTTTCAATACGCCTATCGAAATGTCGGTGTGGAGTTGGAATGGTGAAAAAGACACGGTGATGACACCTCTCGACTCATTGCGTTATTACAAGTATTTCCTCCGTTCTGGCTTCATGTCGATGGATCCCCGTACAGGTCATGTAAAGGCATACGTGGGTGGACCTAACTATAACTATTTCCAGTATGATATGGCCATGAAGGGTCGCCGTCAGGTGGGCTCTACCGTGAAGCCTTACGTTTATACGTTGGCGATGGAGAACGGCTTCTCACCCTGCGATTTGGTACGCCATGTATCTTATACGCTACTGGATGAGAACAACCGTCCGTGGACTCCTCGCAATGCCAGCAACAAGCATATTGGTGAGAATGTGACCCTCAAATGGGGCTTGGCCAATTCCGACAACTGGATTACGGCTTACCTCATGGGCAAGCTCAGTCCGTATAGCCTGAAACGTCTGATTCAGAGCTTCGGTGTTCGCAATCAGGAGATTGATCCTGTGGTGTCGCTTTGCTTAGGTCCATGCGAGATTTCAGTGGGAGAGATGGTGAGTGCCTATACGGCTTTCCCCAACCGAGGTATTCGTGTGGCTCCTGTGTTCGTGTCACGCATTGAGGATAACGAAGGCAACATCTTGGCTACATTCACGCCTGATATGCAGGAGGTGATCAGTGCATCGAGTGCTTATAAGATGCTGGTGATGCTACGTGCCGTAATCAATGAGGGTACAGGTGGACGTGTTCGTCGTTTGGGCATCTCTGCCGATGTGGGTGGCAAGACGGGTACCACCAACTCCAATTCCGATGGTTGGTTCATGGGCTTCACGCCTTCACTTGTGTCGGGCTGCTGGGTAGGTGGCGAGAATCGCGACATCCATTTCGATACGATGGCCTACGGACAGGGTGCATCGATGGCATTGCCCATTTGGGCTGCCTACATGAAGCAGGTGTATGAGGATAAGACCCTGGGCTACGACCAGAACGAACGCTTTGTATTCCCTGAAAATTATGATCCTTGCAACGATGATGGCGTGGACATGACGGATAATACGGTGGCCGAAGGGTTGGATGACATTTTTGAGTGATTGACAATTGACAGATTTTAAACGATGAAATATTTACTTTGTATAGGTAGCAATACAGAGGCTGAGAAGAATATGAAGTTGGCGATGGAGGAACTGACTCGCCATTTCCCAGGTATCCGTTTCAGTAGTGAACAGATGTCGGAGCCAATGGGAACATTGCGACCCGATTGGTTTCTGAATCGTGCGGCTAAGTTTGAATCCGACCAGTCTTACGAGCAGGTGAGGGCCATTACCAAGGAGATAGAACACCTGGCTGGCCGTACACCTGATGAGAAATACCAGGAAATCATCAAATTGGATGTGGATATATTGCAGGCTGGAGATCAACGTTTCAAGCTTCATGATTGGGAACAACCTTATGTGAAGCGACTGCTGCGCCAACTTGAGATGCGTTTTGTGGGCATCATCCCAGCCCGTTATGCATCCACCCGTTTTCCTGCCAAGCCCTTGGCTATGCTGGGTGGCAAACCTGTGATTCAGCGAGTGTATGAACAGGTGGCTGGCGTGTTGGACGATGCCTATGTGGCTACCGATGACGAACGTATTGAGCAGGCCGTGAAAGCTTTTGGAGGCAAGGTGGTTATGACATCAGTCCATCACAAAAGTGGCACAGACCGTTGCTTCGAGGCTTTCAACAAGGTTGGCGGTAATTTCGATGTGGTGGTCAACATTCAGGGCGATGAGCCATTCATCCAACCCTCACAACTCGAGGCCGTGAAGGCTTGCTTCCTTGACGAGCGTACACAGATTGCCACCTTGGGCATGCCTCTTCCTGCTGATATGGGTTACGAGGCTTTAGAGAATGTGAACATGGTGAAGATGGTGGTGAGTAAAGATATGAAAGCATTGTATTTCAGTCGCTCGGTGATTCCTTTCCAACGCAATTGCGAGAAAACCGACTGGCTTTCACACCATATTTATTATCGTCACATCGGACTCTATGCTTACCAGGCAGAGGTGTTGAGGGAGATTACCTCTTTGCCACAATCGTCGCTCGAACTGGCTGAATCGTTGGAACAGTTGCGTTGGTTGGAGAACGGCTATACCATCAAGGTGGGATTGACAAATGTGGAAACCATCGGAATCGACACCCCTGAGGATCTTCAACGTGCCGAGGAATTCTTAAAACAACACCAGCATTGAGATGTTAGACAGAAGCCTACAACCCCCTTTGCGTGAGATGGAAGAGTATGCCATCAAGCATCCTGAATGCAGGGTGTTGGCCAATGGTGTGAAGCTCTATCTGCTGGATGGAGGCGATGTGGAGGTAACCCGCATCGATCTGGTGTTCGAGGCTGGCAAGCGCTATCAGGATCAAACCATGCAGGCATTGTTCACCAATCGCATGCTGCGTGAGGGAACCCATAGGCTGAATAGGGCTGAGATAGCAGAGAAGCTTGATTTCTATGGGGCTTGGATGGATCAGAATGTGGATTACAACAACTCGTTCATCACCCTGTATTCACTCAACAAATGTCTGCCTCAGACCATCGACCTGTTGGCGCAAATGATGTTGGAACCAGTGTTCGATGCACAGGCATTGGAGGTGGTGAAACAGAACAACATCCAGCGTCATCTGGTGTCGTTACGCAAAACATCTGTGCAGGCAAGAAGGCAGTTCAACAAAATGATATATGGTACCGACCATCTGTATGGCATGATGGCAGAAGAGGATGATTACCAAGCCATCAATCGTGATGTGCTGGTGGATTTCTACCAACGTCAGTACCATTCTGGCAACCTATCCATCTATCTCTCAGGACACATCACCGATGCGTGTGTGCAACTCATCGAGCAAACATTTGGTCATCCTTTTGGGCAAGTGCAGGCTTGTGTGCCTCGCCACAATCTGGATGTGACTGCAAGGCCAGCCGAGCAATGTTTTATCGAGATGAAAGACAGCGTTCAGAGCACAGTGGTGATTGGTAAATCCACCATCAGTCTGCATCACCCTGACTGTCAGAAGCTCCGTGTGCTCATCACCTTGCTGGGTGGATATTTCGGTAGCCGACTGATGACCACCGTGCGCGAGGAGAAGGGTTATACCTATGGCATCTTCTCGATGTTGAACCCCACACCATCCGACAATGCCCTGATGATTTTGAGCGATTGTGCCCACGAGTTTGTGCAACCCTTGATTGATGAAGTGTATCATCAGATTGATCTGCTACAGCAAGTGCCAGTGGGTGAGGACGAGTTGGCCATTGTGCGCAGCTATTTGCAAGGCGACCTTTGTCGCACCTACGATTCGGGTTTGTCGATTGCCGATGCCTGGATCTATGCCCACACACAAGGCTTGCCTGACACCTGTTTTCACGACTATTGGCAGGCCATTGTCAGTGTAACACCAGCAGAATTGCAACGCTTGGCGTGCACTTATTTATGTAAAGAGAGTTTAACAGAAGTGGTCGCAGGTCAAAAAAAGTTATAAATATTAGTGTCTTTCTTTTCCATTTGAAGAGATATTCTTACCTTTGCACATTATGAAACGAACAATAATTACTATACTGACAATTTCTACACTCCTGCCAGCCTCTGTTTCTGCACAGGAGAATCAAGATAATGGCATCATCGACAAAGTGAAAAGTGTGTTTGCTGCACCCATCAAGATAGGTACTTATACTTTCCGTGACGGAGCCGTCTATACGGGCGAGCTGAAAAGCAAGAAGCCGAATGGCAAGGGTAAGACCACCTTCCCGACAGGCGATGTGTATGAGGGCGAGTATGTGAAGGGCAAGCGTCAGGGCACAGGCACCTATGTCTTTACCGATGGTGAGAAGTACGAGGGCGAATGGTTCCAGGATCAGCAGCATGGTCATGGCATCTATTATTTCCAGAACAACAACCGTTACGATGGTATGTGGTATCAGGATTACCAGGAAGGTGACGGCACCATGTATTATTACACAGGCGATGTGTATGTGGGTCAGTGGCAGCACGATAAGCGTGAGGGCAAAGGCTCTTATACGTGGAAGAATGGTGCGAAATATGTAGGCGACTGGCACGACGACAAGAAAGAGGGTGAGGGTGTGTTCACCTGGAACGATGGCAGCAAATATGATGGCCATTGGAAAGCCGACCTGCGTGAGGGAGTGGGTACGTTTGAATATACCAACGGCGACCGTTATGTGGGTGAGTGGCACGAAGACATGCAACATGGCAAGGGCATCTATACTTTCCATACAGGTGATCGCTACGAAGGTGAATACCAGAATGGAGAACGTACAGGCTCAGGCATTTATAGTTATGCCAACGGCAACAAGTATGTGGGTCAATTCAAGAACGGCATGCAGGAGGGGCAGGGCACCTTCACATGGGAGAACGGAGCTGTATATGAAGGGCAGTGGCACGAGAATATGCGTTTCGGGAATGGCACCTATAAATGGAACATGGGCGATAGCTACGAAGGCGAGTGGGCCAACAACGAGTTCAATGGCGAAGGTACGTTGGTGCAGACCGATGGCACCAAGTATCAGGGTCATTTCTTGAATGGTATGGAAGACGGACATGGGGTGCGCATTGATAAGACGGGCACTCGTTATGAGGGAACTTTCAAGCAAGGCAAGAAAGAAGGGGCATTCTCTGAAATTGACCCTCAAGGTAATGTGAGAACCGTGAGCTACCACAACGATCGTTTGGTGACACAGTAAGATAAAGAAAATCCCTCGCCCAGTGAGCGAGGGATTGATATTATCTCCCCTGTCCAATCGGCAGGGGATTTTTTTTAAATAATGTATTGCGAACTGATGGACTCGTTGCATACCACACGGCGGATGGTTTCCGCAAACATGTCGGCAATGCTCAGTTGTTTCACCTTATCACATTTCTTGCTGTAAGGAATGCTGTCGGTGAAGACCATCTCTTGCAGTTGTGATTCCTGTACACGGAACGAAGCTGGGTCTGACATCACACAATGGCTGGCGATAGCACGTACCGAGCGAGCTCCATTCTCAATCATCAGGTTGGCTGCCTTGGTAATGGTGCCGGCAGTATCCACAATGTCGTCAATCAGGATCACATCCTTGTCCTTCACATCACCAATCACCTGCATGGATGCCACCACGTTGGCTTTCTCACGAGTCTTGTTGCAGAGCACCAATGGCACATCGAAGTACTTGGCGTAAGCCCCGGCACGCTTAGAACCACCCACGTCAGGAGAAGCCATCACCAGGTTGTCCCCCAGGTTGAGAGATGCGATGTAAGGGATGAATACTGTCGATGCATACAGATGATCTACAGGAACATCGAAGAAGCCCTGAATCTGATCGGCATGCAGGTCCATCGTGATGAGACGGTCGATGCCAGCCACCGACAACAGATCGGCCACCAGCTTGGCGCCAATCGACACACGGGGTTTATCCTTTCTGTCCTGACGTGCCCATCCGAAGTAAGGAATCACAGCCACGATCGACTTAGCCGAAGCACGCTTGGCAGCATCAATCATCAGCAGTAGCTCCATCAGGTTGTCGGAGTTGGGGAAGGTGGACTGAACCAAGAAAACAATGGAGCCACGAATGGACTCTTCGTAAGAAACAGCGAACTCGCCATCGGCAAAATGAGTGATGTTCATATTGCCCAATGGACAGTTCAAGTTGGCGCAGATGCGCTCAGCAAGGTACCTTGAGTTGGTACCAGAGAAAACCATAAAAGGTGTTGTCTCGTTCATGATTTTGTTGATTAATATTGATTGTTTTTTAGATTTTATCTCCTATGGTGTAGAGCAGGTAGTAGAGGAACTCCCATCCGCCAATCTTCTCAATCTTGATGGGCATGTCATCTTCATCGCGATCCAGAATCAGGTCGGTTTTCGTTACCACATAACTTTGTGTCTGTCCGGCAGGACTCACAGCCACCAACTTCTTCACGCTACGTGGGTTCCAAATCTTACCCGTATAGCCTGTGAGGAGGTCGCGATTGTCAGCATAGAGGTTG
Source organism: uncultured Bacteroidales bacterium (assembly GCA_902783615.1). Taxonomy (GTDB): domain Bacteria; phylum Bacteroidota; class Bacteroidia; order Bacteroidales; family Bacteroidaceae; genus Bacteroides. The sequence continues at coordinate 21,981 of CACZRQ010000156.1, forward strand.
ATGTCCAGCTCTTTATCACCGTCGATCAGACTGTCAAATTTCTGCTGGTTGAGTGGAAGCGTCAGCACACCGTCATCAGTAAGGGTTGGTTGCTTCACTTCTATAACCTCTGGCAGGTTGGCTTCGTCCATCAGGTCGGTTTCAAACACAAACTGCTCCACAGCATCGCAAGGAATAGGTTGTTTAAGCATGCGTGGATTGGCCAGTTTCCAGTTCACGCAATCAGGCAGACTCCAAATCGACTCTTCCTTTTCAGAGAATCCAGTAACATCCACATAGCCCACGATAGCTGCAGTTGGCAACTTGTCGAGGGTGGGGAGCTGGCCCATGAACAGGTAGTTGTCGAGGCGATATGCCCAACAGCCAGGCAATGCCTCATGATAATTCATCGGAATCTGCATCTGCGTGGCAACAATGGCTATTTTCCCAACACTTTCCTTGGGTTTCCACGCCATACTCATCACATCCTGCAGGCCTGCACAAATGAGTGAAGCCCAAGGCTGTGGCATACAAATTGCTTTCATAATTTTCAATTATAATTACCTTCCTAAACTCTCCCCCTTAGTAAGGGGGAGTACCCTCGTAGAGGGGGAGGGAGTATGTGTCTTCGTTTATTTAAACAGCAACGGTGTAAACTCAGTGAGATAAATTCTCCAGTTGCGCCAGATGTGACCACCATCGGTCTCCATATACTGATACTTATAGCCCAGCTGATCAAGCTTCTGACGATATGCATTGTTGGCCTGAATCAGGAAGTCGGTCTTGCCAATGCCAATCCAGTAGAGGTTAGGCTTCTTGTCAAACTGAGTCTTCAACTTGGCATCCTCGTTCATGTAGATAGGAGAAACGGTTGGGTCGGTAACACCCAGAGCTGCAGAGAACAGACCTACATAGCCAAAGCTGTCGGGGTTGTTCAGAGAGATGAACTTAGAATGGAAACCACCCATTGACAGACCTGCAATGGCACGGCTTTGCTTCTTGGCGATGGTGCGATAGTTGGCATCGATGAACTTCACTACATCCATGAAGCTGCTCTCGAACGAACCCTCCATTGTCTTAGGCAGATTCATCGATGGTGGAACGAAACCATCTGATGTCTCACCAGGAGCAGCCTCCTGCGAGATGTTGCCATTGGTCATCACCACAATCATGGGTTCAGCCTTGCCCTGTGCAATGAGATTGTCCAGAATCTGGGCTGTGCGACCCTGAGTCAGCCAAGCTTCCTCGTCGCCACCCATACCGTGCAGCAGGTAGAACACAGGATAACGCTTGTTGCTGTTCTCGTAACCAGCTGGGGTGTAAACACTCAGACGGCGAGTCATGCCAGCCTGGGTGTACCAGCGCTTAGCCACTGTGCCATGAGGAACGGCATTCACCTTGTAGAGGTCGGAACGTCCACCACCAATCAGCAGGATGCTGCTCAGCGTAGAAACGTCGCGATTCACATACACATTGTTCAGGTCGATCATTTTCTGACCATCAATCAGGAAGTGATAGGTGTAAAACTCAGGAGCCACTGGCTGTGGGGTGGTGTATTCCCAAACGCCATCCTTCTCAGTGAGATCACCTACGCCAGGCATATCCATTTCCATCACGTTGTCGCCAAATTTAACAGTCTGCTTCTGGGTTGGCAGGAAGTCGCCAGTAACCTGTACCTTTACTGCCTTAGGAGCTACTACACGGAAAGTCACCGTGTTATCAGGATGAATCTCTGGAGACACGATGCTTGCACCTCCGAACAAAGCCTGCTGGGCAAAAGAGAAAGTGGTTGCCAGCAAAGCCATCAATGTCAATGATAATTTCTTCATAATATTTTTGATTTTATAAAAGTCATTTGAGCAGTTCTGCAATTCTTTCATACAGTTTCTCGCCTCTCAGATTGCGCTCCACAATGGTGCCATCCTTGTCAATCAGCACCGTATGGGGAATGGCGCTTACGCCATAAATCTGAGCTGCTTCACACTGCCAGTATTTCAAATCCGACATCTGAGGCCAGGTAATGCCCAAATCGGCAATGCCCTTCTTCCAGGCATCGGCAGTCTGGTCGAGCGAAACGCCCACAATTTCGAAACCCTTGTTCTTGTACTCCTTATATACTTTCACTACGTTAGGCATTTCTTGGCGGCAGGGGCCACACCAGCTTGCCCAGAAGTCCACCAACACCACCTTGCCCTTGCCGGCATAGTCGCTCAGTTTCACGGGCTTGCCATCGGGGTCGTTCAGTTGGAAATCGGTAAACTTTTGACCCACAGCTGTTGATGTAAGTTTGGTAACCTGTTCCTTGATGCGACTGATACCCTCGTCCGAAGTAAACTTCTCAGGAATCAGGCTCACAATCTCTGCCAAATCGGGAGTGTCCATGTAGTAATAGAAATTCTTCAGCATGTGCACACCCACCTCGTTGGTGGCATTGTTCTTGGTACCTCTCACCAAAGCATCCACAAACTGTTGCTCCAGGTCTTCGCTCAATTTCTCCATGCTGGCTTGCACGCTTTCGTCTTTTTCCTCTCCGTCAGATAGCTTTTCATAGATTTTGCTCATCTGTGTCTGGATATCATTGATTTCATCGCGCACCTTTTGATAAGCATCGTTGTTGGGAGTACCCGTAGCCGATGGTCTATCAGTATCCATCTTCACCACGATGGTTCCGTTCTCCAAGAAGAAATCCAATGCCTGGTCGTTTTCCGTGCCAGGTTGATACATCAGGTATTTCAGCGTGGGCTCGGCTTGCTCGCCCTTCAGCTGGAACTTGCCATCATTGATCACTGCGGCCTGCAGCTTTTGCATCTGGCGGCCACTCACATCTACCAGAAACACAGAGTCACCATTCTGTGCGTCAGCTATTTCGCCTTGAATGGTGTATCCCTTGTTTCCTGTGCAGGCAGTTAGGGCAGCCAGCACACCCACATAAAAGAGCTTCTTCATAATGCTATCAATCAAATTTGTTTAGTACATTTGGGAACAAAGTTAAAAATATTTTTGGAAACGAACAAACAAACAATGAATAAAAAGAGCAATGATATAGCTATTGACCCAATGAACATTATAAATGTATCATTGTATTCCGTAGGTTCTACGAACCCACGGCTATTATGAGGGTGACGCCTTCGGCGTCATAAAAGCACACCCAGATGATGGGTACCTTACAGGGCTATACCTTGTGGGATAATGTTACACAGGGGCTACGTCCTTACGGACTCACCCCTGCCTGTGTTCTGTCACTCCTACGGGGCTATTATGTAACACTTTAGTCTCTTGCAAATAAAAAAACCTCCCCAGAAATCTGGAGAGGTTGTTCTTTCAGGCGAAGTTCCACTTTATTCAGCGGCAGGAGCCTCTGCAGTTGCTTCAGCAGCAGCCTCTTCTGCAGCCTTGGCAGCTTCCTCAGCAGCCTTGGCAGCCTCTTCTGCAGCCTTCTTCTCAGCCAGAGCCTTAGCCTTAGCCTCGTTAACCTTCTTCTCTGCTTCCAAGCGAGCACTTGCCACAGCCTTCTTATCAGCAGCAGCCTTGTCAGCCACAGCCTTCAAGCCATTCTGCTTGTCTTTCTTCCAAGCCTCGAAACGCTTCTCAGCTTCAGCCTCGTCGAAAGCACCCTTCTTAACACCTGTCAGCAGGTGTTTCATCAGGTAAACGCCTTCATGAGACAGAATGTTGCGTACAGTGTCGGTTGGCTGTGCACCTACATTAACCCAATACAGTGCACGTTCG
>CACZRQ010000157.1 GCA_902783615.1 uncultured Bacteroidales bacterium
AGCCCTTAAGCAGGCACAGGGCAATCAGCGTGAAGCTGCCAAGCTCATGAAGATTACCTATGACCAGTTCAGAGGTCTGTACCGCAAACACAGCAGGCCTCAGCCTTTGGTCTGAACTGCTTTAGGGTTCAGCTTGGCCTTCATCTCTTCAAGCTCTTTGTCGATGCTCTCGTTGGTCTCCATCTCGGTGAACTTGTTCTCGCTTTCGCAGTTCTTGGCAGCTACTGCGGCCTCGGCTTCAAGTCGCTCGACCTTCTCTTCCATCTCGTTGAATCTCTTGATGGCGGCGCTGCAGTCGGTTGCGCTTATCTGCTTCTCGATCTTGATTTTCTCTTTGGCGTGCTCGGCACGGGCAACGAGGGTTCTTTCCTTGGCCTTGACCTCTTCAAGCTTCTCGGTGAGCTTGACAATCTGGGCTTCCTGGCTGGCGCTGATATTCTTCAGCTCTGCAAGCTCGGTCTCAAGGGCTGTCACCTTTGCCTGGGCCTTCTGCTTCTCAGAAATGGCCTCGCGAGCAAGGTCGTCCTTTCCGTTCTTGACAGCAAGCTGAGCCCTGACATCCCAGCGGCTCTCGGCCTCCTTGGCAACCTTCAGCTCCTCTTCACGGGTCTTGATGTTTGCCAGCATCTGTGATGCCGAGTTCTTCGCCTTGGCGAGGCTGTTTTCCATCTCCACCACTGTGTAGCGGATCATCTTTGCCGGATCCTCCAGCTTGTCGAGTGCATGGTTCACATTTGAACTGAAAATGTCGTGGATTCTTTTAAATACGTTCATATCACGTCTCCTTTATTCGCTATCATTGCCCGTTTCCGGACATCAACAAAATAGCAGAAACCGTGCCAAGTGGTCGGTAACTACCGAGACGTAAACAACTTAGATGGCAATGTGATTTTGGCCGCAGCCCCCTGCATGCCCCATGTGGCGAAATTTACCACACGTGTTTCTCCGTAACTAAACCGAGAGTAGCGAAACCGGACAATACCATGCATGTACATTGATTGGAAAAAGCCGATCGCAGCTATCTATCACAAGAGCGGTCCTGACAGGCTTCTTATAAATATCCAAGGAGTTGAAATTCTTGGTTGGATTTGATGGTGCTATGCCCTTCTTGATTTCAATCGGGAATATCTCGTCATTTCTGACAATCAGCAGATCGACTTCTTTCTTTCCCAATGTCCTGAAATAATACAGTTCAGATTTCGGGTTACGACCGACTTTGAAATAGCTTTTCACTATCTCACTAACAACGAATGTTTCAAAAAAAGCTCCTGCCATAACTCCTTTTTCAAGCATCTGTGCGTCCTGCCATCGACATAAGTAAGCACATAGTCCAGTGTCCATGAAGTATAGTTTGGGGGCTTTGATTATAGTTGTAGAGGCATTCTTCATATACGGGTGAAGCATATAGATGAGTCCGGAGGTCTCTAGAATGGATATCCAGCGCTTGCAGGTCTTAACATCAATACCGACATTTCTGGAAATATCATCCCAATTGATTTCCTGCGCAGTACGCAGAGCCACAAGCGCAAGAAAGTTTCTGAACTGAAACTCTGATCCCGAAGAAATCAAAAGTTTGACATCTTTTTCCATATAGGTATCGATATATGAACTGAAAAAAAGATCTCTGTCTGTCTCCATGTTCACATATTCAGGCATGCCCCCTTGGAATATTTCTTCGAAAAGCTGAACTCTGCTTCTTGGTCGAGGTTTTCTCAAGGACTCTTTTTCTTTTAGAACTGTCAAATCCGGGTCAAATGAACCTCCCAGATTCTGATCCTTTTCATCCAAAGAAAGAGATGCCATATTGATTATGGCAGTTCTCCCCGCCAGAGATTCCACGGTAGCTTTCTGGAGCTCAAACTGATTTGATCCTGTAAGAACGTACATGAGCTGATTAGGCTCGTTATTCATGAGCCATCTGTACTTATGATCATCGATGATGTCCTTAATATAAGGTAGTAGTTCCGGAGCTTTCTGAATCTCATCAATTATTACTGGCCATGTATGGGTTTCCAAAAATAGTTTCGGGTTAGTTTTAGCCAAATAGAGTTCTTGATAATTATCCAAAGAAACCACAGGGATGGAATCTCCGAACGCATGACGAACGGTTGTTGTTTTACCTACCTGCCTTGCACCGTAGACGGTGATGCAGCAAAACTGTTCGGCAGCGTTTCTTATGGTTTTTTCCACTACTCTCTGATAGAACATACCATCCTCCAGAGACAATAATAGAATATAACAAGTCACAAATCAATATGAAAATGGGAGTCGACTACCGTTTTCATCAAGATTGTTTCTATATATCAATACACAAGACCGCATCTTCATTGTTCATCTATTTAAAGACTTATTAGAACCAGCGCTGAAGGAGGATGCCTGCGGCAACTGAGACATTAAGCGACCCTTTGGCTCCGCCCATGGGGATGCTGACGCGGCTTTTGCAGCAGGATAGGACTGAAGGACTTATTCCAAACTCCTCGGAGCCCAAAACAGCCACTCCGGATGCGGGAAATGAAAACTCATTGATGGAGACCCCGCCTAATTCCAGGGCAATGACATTTTTGGAATCATAGGTTCCTAAAAAGGAAACCACATCTGATTCGGACATGAAAGACCATGGAATTAC
>CACZRQ010000158.1 GCA_902783615.1 uncultured Bacteroidales bacterium
CCCAATACCACAATCAGCGCCGCCAGCGTCACGATGTTCAGTTCGATGCCCATCATATACATCACCGCCACACTTACAAAGGTGCTCAACGGGATAGTGATAGCAGCTACAATGGCCGAACGGATGGGGAACAATACCATCATCACCAGAATAATGATCGCCATCGAAATGAGCAGGTCGCGCAAAAAGTCGCTCACACTCATGGCTACCACTTTGGGCTTATCGGCTATGCGGGTCACATGTACGTCGTCGGGAAGTTCCTCAGCAGCGAAACTGCTGAGCACACGTTCCACCTCTTGACCATACTGCACCACATTATTGCCAGGCGTCATCTCCATCGAGAGCAACACACAGGGATGCCCGTCCTGCTCAATACGACTCGACATGGGTTCGTATTCTCGCACCACACGGGCCACATCTCTCACGCGTGCCACCTTGCCCGTTGCAGGGTCAGAGAAGACAATCTGGTTGGCAATCTCCTCTTCGCTATTCTCCTGTGCTTCCACATGGATAGGCACTTGCTGGTCATCATCGCTGATAGAACCACTCATGGTGGTAATGCCCTGAGCCTGTAATCGCGAAAAAAGCATCTGCTGACCAATGCCGTATGCCTGCAAACGCTGGCGGTCTATATAAAGACTGATCTGCTCTTTCTGCTCTCCGAAGAGTTTTACATTCGCAACTGATGGGATGCGGCGCAGGCGGTCGCTCAGGTCGTCGCTATACTGTTTCAGTTCGCGATAGCTACGCTGGTCACTTTCAATGGCGATGAGCAATGCCGAGGTATTACCAAAGTCATCGTTCACCACGATGGCCAGCACACCACTGGGCAACTGTGCTTTATAGGCATTCAAGCCGTGCTTAATCTTCGACCACACCTCATCCTTGTTGTTCACGTCGTCATTCAGCTTCACCATCACAATACACATGCCATTCTGCGACTGCGTGGTGGTTTTTACACGGTTCACCTCGCCAAAGGTAAAGAGGTAGCGCTCCAGAGGACGAGCCACTTGCTGTTCAACTTCCTCGCTGGTAGCGCCAGGATACACAGCCACTACCACCCCCTGACGGATGGTGGCGTGCGGGAACTCATCCTTCGGCATGATGTACATGCCGTAGACGCCCATCACAAACAGGATGCCTACGATGAGCAATGATATCGAGTAATGCTCCAAGGGCCATCGGAGCCAGTTCATCTTATTTCCCATCATTATCAATTGTCAATTATCCGCTCGGCTTTGCCGCTTGGCTCAGCCAAGAATTGTCAAATTAGAAAACGACCTTGGTTCCTTCGCTCAGTTTCTGATACCCCTCTGTAGCAATACGGTCACCAATGCTTAAGCCATCGATGACACTTATATAATTGCCTTGTGTCTGACCAATCGCCACTGTAGCACGATGCGCCGTGCTGTCCTTAGCCACTGTCCACACAAACAAACTGCCATCGGATTTTTTCTGTACTGCTGTTACAGGAATCATCTTGCTGCCAATGGCCTGCGATCCCTCAGAAATGAAACGGACACAGGCCACCATGCCGGGCAACAGCTTCCGATCGCCATTTGCCACATTAATTCTTATATCATACGTATGCGTGAGCGCGTCGGCCTGCACTCCCTTCTCAATCTGGCCTCCCTGATAACTTCCATTGATGGCTTCTACTGAAATACTTGTTGGAGTAGTGGCTTTGATGCCACCTATCTCTGCTTCAGGAACAGCCACTTTCACCTTGACTGTTGAGATGTCAAGGATACTCACTACAGCTTGCGACGGCAGGGCAGTCTCACCTGTTCCTATCAATTTCTTGCCTATGATACCACTGACAGGAGCCGTCAACCGGCAGTCGGCCAGATTCTTCTTCGCTACCTCCAATTGTGACTTAGCTTGTGCCACTTTGCTCTGTATCTCCACCCATTGCACCTCGGGCAGTGATCCGTTGTCGTGCAGCATCTTATAACGCGCGAAAGCATCGTTGGCCTGCGTCATCTGGGCCTCGGCACCACTCAACAGGTTACGCGCCTGTGTATCGTCCATTTCCGCAATCAACTGACCCTTACTAACGACCTGACCATCGTTCACCAACATGCGTTTCACTACGCCCATGCCTGTGAAACTCACAGCCGTCGCTTCGCGTTCCTCAACCATACCCACATACGTCTGGGCATTGTCCACCATACCGGGTGATACCACCTGTGTTTTCACTCTCGTCGGAGCCTTCACGTTCTGCTCCTTCTTCTCACTGCAGCTGACAGCTAATAGCCAACAGCCAATGGCTAAGATTATTACCTTTTTCATAACTAATGTATATTTTGCGTGCAAAATTAGGGAAAAATCAGCTATTATTTATGTTCGATTTCACCTCTTTCTTTATCAATTTCATATAAAGATTCCAAAACGAACATAATTCACGCCAAATAAAACATGAAATATGGAAAATAATAAGTAATTTTGCAACATGAAACAGCATGAAGAAGTAACTTTCAACACATTGGCCGACAATGAGGACATCCAGATTGGTTATTCCGACAACGACATTGTGGTGGTGGACAGCATACAGCAATTCACGGAAGTCAAGACAGCCCATGTGGCCATGAATGCTGTCGTCATCTGCACCAACGGCAAGGTACAGGCTCAGATGAATGGCATACAAATGGAACTGCATAAAAACCAAGTGGCTATTGTGCCACTGAATGTGACGGTGACCGATGTGATGATTAGTCCAGATTTCAACCTGAAGGCCATGTTTCTTACCAACCGCATCCTTCAGAGTTTTCTGCGCGAAAAGATAAACATCTGGAACGACATGATGTATATCCATCGCCAGCATGTTGTAACAATGGACGAAGACGAGATTCTCTTCTACACCCATTTCTATGATATGTTTACACTAACCATTGCAAAGGGTAAGGACAATCCCCTGCAAACCTATGTTATCCAGTCGCTGCTACGTTCGGGCATTCTCGCGCTCTGTGGCCGGATGAAGCAAATGTTATCAACAGATACCAACCAGGCTGGCTCTGCTGCTTTACGTGGCAATGTAAAACTGACATCTAAAGTCCACTTCCAGTACTTCCTTGATTTGTTGTACTCCAACGATGTGAAACGCCACACAGTAGAAGCTTATGCCAGAGAACTATGTATCTCACCCAAATACCTCACGGCTGTTTGTAAGAAGATTTCTGGCAAGACCGCTAACGAATGGATTACAGAACAGGTTCTGGAGAATATCCGATACTACCTACGTCAGACAGATTTAAGTATCAAACAGATTTGCGACAAGCTTGCATTTCCCAATCCCTCTTTCTTTGGTAAATACGTGAAAGATCATTTCGGAATGACACCCATAGAATTCAAGAATAGTTAAATAGCATTGCCTATCATCTGATTTAGGTTCTCCCTTACATGCTTGCCTTCGCCGCAGGTGCTATGTTTTATGTTGTGGTCGAGGAACTTATCCCAGAAGCCTCCAGCGGTCAGCACTCTAATCTCAGCACTATCGGCTTTGCCATTGGTTTCGTCCTGATGATGGTGCTCGATGTGGTAATGGGATAAATTATGGATTCAAGTTTCTCTATGTGTTTTTAACCACTCTTTTATCCCTAATCTTTTCACTATTTGATTTTTTCTTCGTACTTTTGCACCATGAATGGCGCTTGACCGTAGGGGGTGGCCCGCAATAGTGCTGCCCGTAATTCCGTGGCGATGAAGGCTCCAGTTCAAACAGCGACGTATGGGACAAGGAATAGTCAATAATAAACAACAATTGTAACTCAAAACGTAATGAAAAAGCGTGTTCTATGGATGCTGATCGCCGTCCTGACTTGCGGTCTTGTGCTGACATCGTGCTCAAATGATGATAATGATGCTGTAGCGCCGCCAGTGGATGAGGTGGAAGCACAGCTGCAGCAGATGACGCTGCGCGAAAAGGTAGGCCAGATGTTCTATATCCGCATGGAGTCACTCGACCCCACGATAGAATGGACCACATTCGATGACTTGGCAGCCCTCAAGAATCAGGAGGTGACAGAGAAGATGAAGCATACCAACGAGCAGTACCCGGTGGGCGGCATCATCCTCTATGCCTGGAACATCGAGGACGAGGCACAGCTGGCCCGTATCATCCCGCAGGTGCGCTCATTGAACGGCCATCCGCTGCTCTGCATCGACGAGGAAGGAGGCCGCGTGGCACGTATTGCCAACAATACTAATTTCGATGTCAAAAAATACGAGTCGATGGCTGCTATTGGTGCCACTGGCGACCCGCAGAACGCCTACGAATGCGGCAACACCATCGGCACTTATCTGAAGCGCTACGACTTTGACATCGACTTCGCTCCCGTGGCCGATGTGAACACCAATCCCGAGAACATCGTCATCGGTCCCCGTGCCTTCAGCGATGACCCTGCCGTAGCCGCGCCGATGGTGACCAGCTACCTGCAAGGCTTGAAGGATGCGGGCATCACGGGCTGCATCAAGCATTTCCCCGGCCATGGTGACACGACGGCCGACACGCACACGGGTTACGCACAGTCGCTGAAGACTTGGGATGAGATGAAGGCCTGCGAGATGGTGACCTTCCGTGCAGGCATCCAGTGGGGCTGCCAGCTCATCATGACAGCCCACATCGCCGTGCCTAATGTTACTGGTTCTACCATTCCCTCCACGCTGTCGTCTGTTGTCCTGCAAGACAAACTGCGCGGCGAGTTGGGCTATCAGAACATCATCATCACCGACGGTATGGAGATGGGAGCTATCACTCAGCACTATACCAGTGCCGATGCGGCAGTGGGCAGTATCAAGGCTGGTGTGGACATCGTGCTTGGCCCTCGCAATTTCATCGAAGCATTTGATGCCGTTGTCGCTGCCGTGAACAACGGCACTATCAGCGAAGACCGCATCAACCAGAGCGTACGACGCATACTGACACTCAGATTAGGAATGAATAGAACATATAAAGTATCTTTGAGTACACGCTGAAGCACGAGATGTGGGTGACGGAGAAAATCAACGAGTTGGCCGATGTGGCTGATGAAGAGCATGAC
>CACZRQ010000159.1 GCA_902783615.1 uncultured Bacteroidales bacterium
AGTTTTTATACGTAAATTTTGTTTTTCTCCAACGGTTCTCGACATAGACACGCTCAGGATGTATCAGTCTTATCCGGAAATTGACTGGCGGGACATTCAAAAGAAATATGGAGTTGATTCTGATCGGCAGAAGATGGTGAAAGAAAAGCTTGTTCGGCTTGGACTGCTCTACCGAAAGAATGATCAGTTACGAGACAACAACATTGATGAGATTACGGAACACCTGAAGAAGGTTGAAGCTGACTCAAAGAAAAGCAAGCCGCAAGGAGTGAAACTCCCTAATGCTATCAGGAAGATTGGGAATAGTGAGTCTTACAAGATTACATCACTTGGTAGCGGCTTTTTGAAGAGCATAGGTGATTGAGCCACCGACTCAAAAGCCAAGGACTCATCTATGCAGTGACAACAGCATGGCCCAACATCTTGCCACTTAGTCCTAAGAAGTTGTGAGTTTAGATTGACATCTTGAGACTGGTATGTGTATAATAAGGATGGTTTCTAGAGGAGGAAGGAATGAGAAAAATCTCCTATGACCCGCTGATGAAAAAGCTGGTAGACGTTAAAATGAATCGGACAGAGCTAGCAAAGAAAGCGGGCATTTCCAAGGGAACCATGACCAAGATCGGGAAGGACGAGTATGTGGCACTTGAGGTGATAGAAAAAATCTGTCAAACACTCGATTGTGACATAATAGATGTCATCAGCTGTCTTCCTGTCGATGAGGTAGCAGAGCAATCCGCCCAAAGCCAATCGAGCTGATGGCCGTTGACATAGGACGGAGGATATACGGAGCCAGCGTACCAAAGCCTACTACTCGAAGAAGCAACTGAGAGTGTGGCAATGGAACCCGGCGAAGCTGCGCCAGCGGTTCACGAGTACGAGTTCCTTCCTATTATAATAAGGAGCGTGTGACCGAGCACAGCACAGGCAGCCATCAAAACCAGAGCGAGCGCATTGCAGCATGGTGGCGATGGGGAACATAAAAAACTGGATGCAAACCGAAATAACAAAGGCAGCAGAGGCTGGATGAAAGCTTCGGATGGCAAAGCTATGTACAATTATCACTGAGGGAAAGGAGGCAGCTTTGATGGAAGAAACATTTGATATCCACAAATTTGATGAATACAAGGAAGACAATCGCAGAGAAGTCAAAGCCGCTGAAGGTGGACTTCCCAATACTTTGTGGGATACCTATTCCTCGATGTGTAACACATATGGTGGCGTAATAATCTGCGGTGTAAAAGAGCGAGCGGATGGCACATGGTATACGACTGGAATGAAGGATGTCCAGAAGCTAACCAAGAATCTGTGGAATCAGGCAAATGATCCAATGAAGGTAAGCGTTAACCTTCTGAAAGAATCACAGATCAAATCCTATAAAGTTGGAGATGATGTGATCCTCGTTATTCCGGTTCCTCGTGCATCGCGGGAGAATCGGCCAGTCTACCTCAACAATAATATGATGAAGTTCACCTTTAAGCGAAATGGAGAAGGTGATTATCATTGCACACAAAGAGAAATAAACGCGATGCTCCGAGACCAGGCTGATGACAGCCCAGACATGAAGGTGCTGGAAAATAAGAGCATTGACGATTTTGATAAAGAGAGTATCAAAGCTTATCGCATCCGGTACAACACAAAGCATGATGGTGCTGCTTGGACGAAACTCCCAGATGATGAATTTCTTGTTGTGATCGGTGCGGCAAGCAAGGAAACCAGTGATGGAAAGATGCATCCCACTGCAGCTGGCCTTCTTATGTTCGGACAAGAATATCTGATAACGCCAGAGTTCCCAAACTACTTCTTGGACTATCAGGAAAAAGCAGAACCAGGTGTCCGTTGGACTGATCGGGTACAGAGTCAATCGGGCGATTGGTCAGGAAATGTATTCGACTTCTTCCAGAAGGTTTATCGAAAGCTCACTGCTGATTTCAAAGTTCCGTTCATGACTGAAGGGGCATATCGGGTTGAAGAGACACCGAAGCATCTGGCTGTTCGAGAGGCGCTTGCGAATTGCCTCGTCAATACGGAT